>JADFWE010000245.1 GCA_015222915.1 Pseudomonadota bacterium
CTGCCAACTGCCAACTGCCAACTGCCAACTGCCAACTGCCAACTGCCAACTGCCAACTGCCAACTGCCAACTTTCTTACCCGCACACCGGGCAGTCCTGATCCTTTTTAAGCTTCATCGTTCGCCATTGCAGGCCGAGTGCATCGAAGATCAACAGTCTGTTGGTTAGTGTCTCGCCTATATCGCAGATCAACTTTATCGCTTCCAGCGCCTGCATGCTGCCGAGTATGCCGACCACTGGCGCCAGGATACCGTTATCGCTGCAGTTGGTGTTTTCTTCTCCGCCCTCGCTATACAGGCAGGCGTAACAGGCACTGTCCTCCCTGGTGAGATCAAAAACGCTTATCTGGCCCTCATACTGTATGGCGGCGGCAGAGACCAGTGCTACTTGTTGTTTTACACAGGCGCGGTTGATAAGGAAGCGCGTCTCGAAATTATCGGTGGCATCGATCAGGCAATCAGCATCCTTTATCAGTGATTCAACCTCATCCAGTGTTAACTGCCTGTTGATGATATCGATCGAGCATTCGGGGTTGAGCTTGTTCAAGGTGTTTTTTGCGGAGCTGACTTTGCTGTCGCCGATACTGTCGATGTTGTGCACGATCTGACGTTGCAGATTGCTGTGCTCCACGCTGTCGAAATCGACCAGCGTCAGGCTGCCAACGCCGGCTGCGGCAAGGTACATGGCGGCAGGGCTGCCCAGACCGCCAACACCCATGATGATAACGCGGGCATCCTGCAAACGCTGCTGACCTTCGACACCAAAATGAGGCAGCATGATCTGGCGGCTGTAGTGTAGAAGCTGTTCGTCGCTAAATGTTATCTCGTTATCTTTCATTTTAAAGATGGTTTGCTGTTATCAGTTGGCAGTTTGCAGTATAAAACATAATACGAAGGTATGAATTAGTTAGCTTTTATGTTTCTGGTTTTTACTGTCAGCTGACGACTGCCAGCTCAAAACTTTCTTTTACCGGCCGTCATCCTGATGTGCCCCGATAGATCCTGTTCCTGTTGTATATCGATAAAACCGTTGTGAGAAAAACAGTCGGCAACCCTCTGTTGCTGATTATAACCATGTTCGACGATGAGCCAGCCGTTTTCTGCCAGGTGCTCACCGGCCTGTGCACACAGTTTCTCGATATCGTCCATGCCGCCGCTGCCGGCGACAAGTGCGCTTAAGGGCTCGAAGCGAACGTCGCCCTGTTGCAGGTGCGGGTCATCGGTTTCGATATAGGGTGGATTACTGACGATGATGTCGAAATCATTCTTACTGATGTTCTCGAACCAGTCGCTCTGGACAAACTGTACGCTGCTCTCATGTTTGTTATTGTTTTGCTCTGCGAGTTGCAGTGCCTGTCTGGAGATATCGCAGGCAAAGATTTTCCAGTCAGGTTTTTCTCTGGCGAGTGTGATGGCGATCGCGCCGGTGCCAGTGCCCATGTCGAGTAATTTCAGGTTATCGCTGTCAGCGAATTTTTCGAGGATGAATTCGATCAGTGTTTCGGTTTCGGGGCGTGGGATCAGTGTGCTGTCATCTACATCAAATTTCAGCGACCAGAACTCACGTGTGCCGGTAAGGTGTGCTACCGGCCTGCCTTGCTGACGTTGTTCGATCAGATCTGAAAAAACGGCATCTTGCTCTGCTGTCAGTTCATTTTCCGGCCATGTCATCAGGTAGGCACTGTTACAGCTTAAAACCGATGACAATAGTATCTGTGCATCCAGCATCGCTGACGAACTGCTGTCGCAGAGGCGCTTGCTTGCCTGTTGCAGTGCCTGCTGGATAGTCATCTGGCTGCGGGTGGTCGCGGATCAGTCTTCAGACAGGGATGCCAGCTGTTCTGCCTGGTATTCGTTGACCAGCGGGTCGATGACCTGAGACAGCCCGCCCTGGATGATTTCGTCCAGTTTATACAGGGTGAGGTTGATACGGTGATCGGTAACCCGGCCCTGGGGGTAGTTATAGGTACGGATGCGCTCGGAGCGATCGCCGCTGCCGACCAGGCTCTTTCTTGTCTGTGCCTGTTCGGCCTGCTGTTTTTCGATCTTGGCGTCCATGATGCGTGCCTGCAGCAGCGACATGGCGCGGGCTTTGTTCTTATGCTGTGAGCGCTCGTCCTGACATTCGACCACAGTTCCGGTAGGGATGTGCGTGAGGCGGACCGCCGAGTCTGTCTTGTTAACGTGCTGGCCGCCGGCACCTGAAGCACGGTAGGTATCGATGCGTAGATCGGACGGATTGATCTCTATCTGTTCGACGTCGGCGATCTCCGGCATTACCGCGACGGTGGCTGCTGACGTATGCACGCGGCCCTGTGATTCGGTCTCGGGTACACGCTGTACGCGGTGTGCACCAGATTCAAATTTCAGCTGAGAATACGCGCCATTGCCGATGATGCGCGCGATGATCTCCCGGTAACCGCCGTGCTCACCGTGGTTCTGATTCATGATCTCGACCTGCCAGCCTTTCATCTCGGCAAAACGTGAGTACATGCGAAACAGATCACCGGCGAAGATAGCGGCTTCATCACCGCCGGTGCCGGCGCGGACCTCGAGGAAGATATTGCTATCGTCGTTCGGGTCTTTAGGGAGTAATAACTTCTGTAATTCGAGTTCGAGTTCTGCCAGCGTTTTAGACGCTTCTTTTTTCTCTTCTACCGCCATCTCGCGAACATCGGCATCATCGTCTTTCAGCATCTCGTCAGCGGCTTCGATGTCTTCTCTTGCGGCATTGTATTTCTGGAAACAGTTGACCACCGGCTCCAGCTGCGCGTATTCCTGAGACAGTTCGCGGAACTGGTTCTGGTCACCGATAACGCCGGGGTCGGCCAGCAGGCCGGCGATCTCTTCATGACGGTCGAGCAGGTTGTGTAATTTATTGAGTATGGAATCTTTCACGTCTAATGTCTGCTCTATGATTTTTCATCGGTTTTATTGTTGCCCGTGTGTTGGCCTGCTTGTTGGTCTGGGTGTTGGCCCGCGTCATTATTCAGGAACAGGTCTTTGGCGACATTGAGGATGTCATCGCGGTCTTCCTGGCTTGCCTGGCGCAGCTGTGTGCTTGGCTGGTGCAAAAACTTATTGGTCAGGGTATTGGCAAGAAAATTCAGCACCTGTTCTGCATCCTGGCCGGCCGCCAGCTGCTTCTTGGCCTTCTTTAATACTTCGCTGCTGATGTCCTGTGTGTGCTGTCTGATCTGCGCGATGATATCGACCGCGCCCAGTGATTTCTGCCAGTCCAGAAAGTGTATGACCTGGATATCGATGATCTCACGTGCCTGCTCGGCGGCCTGCTGCCGGTTTTCCATGTTTTCTTCGATGACCGACTGCAGGTCATCGACGCTGTACAGGTAGACATCGTCCAGTTCGTTCACTTCCGGTTCGACGTCACGCGGTACCGCCAGGTCGACCATAAAGATAGGCTGGTGCCGGCGCTGTTTTAAGGCGCGTTCTACAGTGCCCTTACCGATGATGGGTAGTGGACTGGCGGTGGACGAGATGACGATATCACAGCGATGCAGGTGTTCGCTGATGTGCTGCAGGCTGATGGCTTCTCCCTGAAACTCTTCTGCCAGTTTCTGTGCGCGTTCGATGCTGCGGTTGGCGATGATGATATTGCGCACACCCTGTGAGTGCAGGTGGCGGGCGGTCAGTTCGATGGTATCACCGGCACCGACCAGTAATACAGAGGTTTTTTCCAGCTCACCGAAGATCTGTTTGGCCAGGCTGACAGCCGCAAATGCTACCGATACCGGGCTGGATCCGATGTCGGTGTCGGTACGTACCTGCTTGGAAACGGCAAAAGCGCGTTGGTATAATTTACCTAGCAGCTGGCCGATGGTGCCATGTTCGCTGGCCACGGCATAGGCGTCTTTCATCTGTCCGGCGATCTGTGGTTCGCCCAGTACCATGGAATCCAGTCCGCTGGCGACCTCCATGGCATGGCGGATGGTCTCTTCATGCGGGTAGATATAGAGATGCTTCTTGATGATGTTCTCGTCCAGCCCGTGGAACTGACTGAACCATTGTATGATCGGCTGGTCATTACCCGTAGTAGTAACGCAATACAGCTCAGTACGGTTACAGGTGGAAAGGATGCTGGCTTCTTCGATCTGGTCGAGTTTTTTCAGGCTCGCCAGCGCCTCTGGCAGGTTTTGTGGCGTGAACGCAAGCCGTTCGCGCAGATCTAACGGCGCGGTTTTGTGATTGATACCAAGTGTAATCAAAGACATAGACGGAATGCGGAAAACGGGTAGTTAATGGTTTCGTAGGGAAAACCGGCAATTTTGCGGGATGCATGGCCTTAACTCAAGCCGAATCCCGTATTTTTATTTAAATTACCTGATTTAGTCCCCAGTAGTGTAATAAATTGTGGATAATGCGTTATATTCTGTATGAAGATCGTTTTAATTTAATAGTGTGACATGATAATAATTGATTATAAGATTCCTTTTGATATCAAAAGCTTAGTTTCTGGC
>JADFWE010000246.1 GCA_015222915.1 Pseudomonadota bacterium
GAAGCGCACGTCGATGTCAGTGATATCGAATCCGAGCACGGCAAGATCACCGTGTTCGCACCGCATAATGAGTACAATAAAGCCAAGCACGCGATTACAGATACTTTTCCTGGCATCGAGTTTGAGGTCGATGAGATTCAGTTCATGCCTAAGGCCAGTGCACCGATCAATGCTGATGATGTCGAGATGTTTGATAAATTTCTCGATATGCTGAACGATCTGGACGATGTGCAGAACGTCTACCATAATGTCGAATTCTGATATACCGAACAGCAGTTGCAGATGAAAGGCTATAAGTGCTGGCGACCGTAGTTTACGTTCTTACTCTTTGAGCGATAGAAGCCATGCGATTTTCAATACTGTTCCTGTTGATGCTGCCGATCGCAGCTGAAGCTGATACAAAAATCTTTTCCTGTGAATATTCATCTTACAGTGATGAGAAGGGTCACCATAAAAACATCGATATAAAGAAGCAGGCTATCTTCGTCGATGAAGATGATGAGATAGCTTCCCTGATGGTTGACGGTGAGACGTATGACTATCAGCTCGTGATCTCTGGCGATCGGGTGATCTTCTATCAGGTGACGAATGATGGCAGTTTTAACAGTATTACCATCGACAAAAATATGGACGTCGTCTATAGCCGAAATACTCTGCAGGACGGGCTTCTTGCACCTTCACAGTATTATGGGAAGTGTTCAGCAAAGTGACTGCCTCGTGTCACAGGCTGCTGTAAGCTTTTTTTGTAAACCGCGGTGTACAAAGGGCTAAAAAGATCAGGTCAGTACTGCCTGTATTGCGGATCCTTTGGCGCTCACCGGGCGGGATGATTATGCTATCACCGGCGCTAACACTCTGCGGTTCAAGATCGCCCACTTCCACGATTCCGCTGCCTTCGAGTATTACGTAACGTTCTGTTACACCCTGCAGGTAATGCCATTGAGTCGTTTTTCCAGGTTCTACACGTGCTCTTGCGATAGAAAGATCTGCGTCATCGGCATCGTTTGATAACTCCGTGATAAAACAGCCTTCATCGAAGTAATATTCCGTGTCCGAGTCGAGTTTTTTTATACAGGGTTTCATGGTATCTATTCAGCACTTCCAGGTCTTAAGCGTTCGTTTTTCATACCAGTATCAGGTAACACAGTACGGAGATAATGATGGCACCGGTTACATTTAATACAAAACCTTCTTTAGCCATGATCCTGGTGGTAAAAAAACCACTGCCATAGACGATGCTGTTTGGCGGCGTTGCTATCGGCATCATAAACGCACAACTGGCGCTTATGGTTGCCGGTACCATCAATATGGTTGGTTCGATGCCGGAACCCATCGCAGTGGCGGCAAGAACCGGCATCAGTAAGACTGTGCTCGCAGTATTACTGGTGGTCTCGGTGAGAAAGGTAACGCTGATACAGATAGTAAATATCATCAGCCAGACCGGTAGGCTGGACAGGCCCGACAGGTTCTGTGCCAGCGTTTCGCTTAATCCGGAAACACCGAAAGCTTTGGCCAGACAGATTCCGCCGCCGAACAATAGCAGGATGCCCCACGGGATAGTGCTTGCAGATTTCCAGTCGAGCAGGGCTTCGCCCCTGCCAGGATCTTTAGCGGCAGCATTTTGTGAGCCGTCACCGGCAGGAATGATAAACATGAGGACCACCGCGATCAGTGCCACCGATGCATCATTGGCATCGGGTAACCCCAGCCAGCTGCTCCAGCCACCAAAAGGTCCTTTGCGGCTCATCCATGCGAGTGCGGTAAGTGCAAAGACTAGCATTACACGTTTTTCTATCGTGCTCCAGCAACCGACATCGGGCATCTTGAAACACCCCCTGTAAGTGAGCTTTCTTGTCAGCCAGAACCAGCTTGCCGGTATCATGAAGATGACCACGGGTATGCCCCAGCTCATCCATTCGATGAAACCGATATTCTGTTGGAACTGCTGTTCATATACCTGCATGAAGACCAGGTTTGGAGGTGTGCCTATCGGTGTACCGATGCCGCCGATACTTGCAGCAAAAGCGATACCCAGCATCAGTGGTGTGGTCAGCTGGCGGTCCTCTGCCTGGCTGGCGACGGCCATAGCAACCGGCAGTAACATCAGCGCTGTAGCGGTATTGGATATCCACATACTTAACACGGCAGCGGTGACCATGAAGCCGAGCACCAGGCTTTTACTGCTGCTGTTGCCGAAGAGATTGACCATGAACAATGCCAGCCTGAGGTGGGCGCCGCTACGCTCCATCGCTTTGGACAAGATGAAGCCTCCCAGTAATAACAGTACCAGCGGGCTGCCATAAGACATACCTATCTGGTCTTTGCTGAGTACGCCACTGATCTGGAAGATAGCAAGTGGCAACAGTGATGTGACCGGGATCGGGACAGGTTCAAATATCCACCAGATGACGCAGAGGACTGTGACAGCAGCCGTGATCGCCAGTGCCGTATTCGTCTCAGCGACTGGACTGTTGATTGCTGCAAAGTACACCAACAATGCTGAGACTGGGCCGAGTAGCAGAGTGAGGTTTTTCGTGTTCAAGGTCGTTTGAAGCCGTTGTAAATTTTAAGTCGTAGGTTTTAGGTTACATGATTATTCCATTAATTTATAACTTAAAACCTGTAACTTATTTCCAGTTTATGAACCAACCAGGTCAGGTTTCGTCTATATCTTGAACATAAATCTTAAAAACATGGCGGCTCCATGACTGACGGAAAAAAGAAAAAACCGGCTGATGCTTGCGGGCAGGATTTTACACGCAGTGCGCTGGACTACCATCAATTTCCGGTTCCGGGCAAATTAAGAATAACGGCGACTAAACCATTGGTCACGCAGTACGATCTGTCACTGGCGTATTCTCCCGGCGTGGCTTCTGCCTGTACCGCCATCGAAAAAGACCCTGATAAAGCTGCTGATTACACCATCCGGTCAAACCTGGTCGGGGTTATCACTAATGGCAGTGCGGTGCTGGGTCTGGGTAACATCGGGCCCCTGGCATCAAAGCCGGTGATGGAAGGTAAAGCGGTTCTGTTCAAACGTTTCTCTGATATCGATGTGTTTGATATAGAGATCGATCAACCCGATATCGATAAGTTTGTCGATGCTGTTGCTGCGCTGGAGCCGACCTTTGGTGGCATCAATCTGGAGGACATCAAGGCACCGGAATGTTTCGAGATCGAACAGCGTTTGCGGTCACGCATGAATATTCCCGTATTCCATGATGATCAGCACGGTACGGCGATCATCGTCACAGCCGCCATCGTCAGTGCCCTTAAAGTGGTCGGCAAAGAATTGAAAGACATCCGGCTGGTCACTTCGGGTGCTGGCGCTGCGGCTCTGGCCTGTCTGAACCAGTTAGTCAGTGCCGGCCTGCAGCGTGAGAACATCATCCTTACCGATATCCATGGTGTGGTATATAGAGGCCGTGAGCAGGATATGGATCAGTGGAAGTCTGTCTATGCTTCAGACACAAAAGCACGTAGTCTGCACGAAGCGTTAGATGGCGCTGATATTTTTCTCGGCCTGTCTGCGCCTGACGTTCTAAAACCACAGATGCTGGAAAAGATGACGGAAGACCCCGTCATTCTCGCGCTGGCGAATCCTGTACCTGAGATACTGCCCGAACTGGCCAGGCAGGCACGGCCTGACGCCATCATCTGTACCGGCCGGTCTGATTATCCAAACCAGGTTAACAATGTTCTGTGTTTTCCTTTCATCTTCCGCGGAGCCCTCGACGTCGGCGCGACCACGATAAATGAAGAGATGAAACTTGCCTGTGTGCATGCCCTGTCTAACCTGGTGCAGCGTGAGGTTTCTGACGCGGTGATGCAGGCTTACGGGGGGAAGCCGGACAAGTTCGGTGCTGAATACCTTATCCCCAAACCGTTTGATCCCAGGCTTGTGGTCGAACTGTCGATGGCAGTAGCAAAGGCGGCGATGGACAGTGGCGTTGCCACACGCCCGATAAAAAACTTCTACGACTACCGTGAAAAACTACAGGATTTTGTCTATCGTTCAGGCAGTTTTATGCGACCGACTATGGAACGGGCTAGAGGCAGCAATAAAAAACTGGTGTATGCCGAAGGCGAAGAACTGCGTGTTTTACAGGCCGTACAGCAGGTGGTCGATAATGAGATCGCGCGGCCTGTCCTGATCGGCAATCACGATATTATCGAAGCCAATATCGACAAACTTGGTCTACGTATCAAAGAAGGTTTCGATGTCGATATCGTAGACCCCCAACATAATCCATCATTCAGTGACTACGCCATGTTCTATCATGAATTGATGGGACGTAAAGGCGTGACGCCCGGCGGCGCTCAGCATATCGTGCGTAACCGTAACACAGTGCTGGCAGCCCTTATGGTGAAACGGGGTGATGCCGATGCGATGCTGGCAGGAGTGGTTGGCGGTTTTACCCGCAGTCTGAATAGCGTAATCGATATCATCGGTATGGCGGACGGTATCGTGCAGGCATCGACGATCGTCGCACATCTGTTACCGAAACAGACTGTATTCATCTGCGATGCCCACGTGACAAAAAATCCCAGCGCCGAAGAGATCGTGGAGATCACCCGGCTGGCGGCTGAAGAGATCCGTTCTTTCGGGATCGAACCGAAGATTGCACTGGTCTCACATTCCAACTTCGGTGCTTCCGCTGATGCTTCGGCTATAAAGATGCGAAAGGCGCTGGCGATATTGCATGAGACCGTACCGGAGCTAGAAGTGGAAGGTGAGATGCATGCCGATGCTGCGCTAAACGAGGAGATAAGAAACCGTTTATACCCGAATTCTAAACTAAAAGGCATCGCCAACCTGCTGGTGATGCCGAATGCCGATGCCGCGAATATCGCCGTCACCATGCTAAAAGTGCTGGGTGGCGGCGTTACCGTCGGGCCGATACTGATGGGTATGTCCAGGTCGGCGCATGTCGTGGCGCAGGCGATAACGGTACGTAACCTGGTGAATATGAGCGCGGTGGCGGTCGAGCATGCGATGCGGTGATGAAACGGCGGTTTAAGTTTTATGTTGTATGTGGTGATTTCAGGTTTTTACTTACAACTTAAAACATAAAACTTAGAACTCACTCTCACCGATTTAAGATAAACTTCGATCTTTATATTACGTATACGAAAACATTATGGCAGTGCAATGGTACCCGGGGCATATGAACAAGGCCCGCCGCATCATCAAGGAGACGATGTCCGACGTTGATCTGGTGATCGAAGTCATGGACGCGCGTATCCCTGCCAGCAGCGAAAATCCGATGGTGGCCGAGCTTCGCCAGCATCGACCCTGTATCAAAATCTTGAACAAGAGTGATCTGGCTGACCCTGCGATCACAGAGAAGTGGCTGGAGTATTTTGACAGGCAACAGGGAGTCAAAGCACAGGCATTGTCGGTGCTCGATAAATCACGGACCAGAAACCTGCCGAACCTCTGCCGTAAGCTGCTGCCTGATCGTGGTACTGCAGTCAAAAACATCCGGGTCATGATCATGGGTATCCCCAACGTTGGGAAATCCACATTGATCAATACCCTGGCGGGTAAGACGATGGCGAAAGTGGGTGATGAACCGGCGGTAACAAAAGTGGTTTCCTCGGCACAGCACAGGATAACTCTCGATGGCAATATCGTGCTTTCTGACACGCCTGGAATCCTGTGGCCGAAGATCGAAAATGAGAACAGCAGCTACCGTCTGGCGATTACCGGTGCTATAAAAAATACCGCATTTGATTTCGAAGACATCGCCTGGTTTGCCGCCGATTATCTGATCGATGCCTACGGTGAACGAGTGGTCGAACGTTACAAGTTAAAGCAGTGCCCGGAATCCGGTTTTAAACTGCTCGAAGAGATAGCGCGTAAACGCGGTTTCTTACGTGCCGGCGGTATCGCCGATACACAGCGTGCCTCCGAGGTTTTGATCCACGAGATCCGTAACGGTACCCTGGGCGCTCTGAGTTTTGAAACGCCTGAGATGATAGCGAAAGAAATGGTCGATATAGATACTTAAGAGAAGTTAAAAGCTGTAAAAAATATTGCTCTCGCAAAGACGCAGAGAACGCAAAGTAAAAGCCTTTAATTATTTGTTGTTATCTTGACCGAAGCGCAGTGGATCGCTACATGGATGTAGCTTAGTAGAGCAATGCAGGAGCAATTGCCGAAGGATCTTAAACTCTCTAATCTAGCCGTCAAAGCAAGGCGTAGGTCGGGCATTGTCCGACAGGCTACCGTTAATAAAGAGACCGTGAAGGTGGGCAGTGCTCACCCTGTAAAAACTAAAAAGCTTTTCCTTTGCGTTCTCTGCGGCTTTGCGAGAAATTTTGTTTTTTTAATGCTCGTTAGCTGTCATCTTCATCGGCTTCGTCATAAACCGACATAATCAGTGTCAGTTCTTTGATAATCAGGCTTACTTCTGTCTGATTGAAATCAGATAGTACGTGAATTTCTTTACCCTTTTCCGCATCATCGATCAGCTGATTAACCTGTGTGCAACCCAGGCCGCAAAGTTCTTCGATCTGTGATGCTATTCTTTTGTCGGAGGTCATCAGGCGGGTGATCAATAGGGCTGATGAGATTGGCTAAGGTATTGATGTGAATGCATTTCGATGAGACGACTGCTGGTTCGGTGGAAAGCAAATTCTAACATGTTTCCCCGGTAAAGTTCATCAGGTGCTGTCTCGGCACTGGCGATGAGCTTTACTTTCCTGTCGTAGAATTCATCGATCAGGTAGATAAATCGCCTGGCTTTATCGTCACTGTATTCATCCATCACCGGTATATTGCTAACCACGATGGTACTGAATCTTCGGGCCAGTTCGATGTAATCCTGAGACGCTCTCGGTGAGCTGCAGATGATGTCAAAATCGAACCAGGCGGTCTCATCGCTGCACATCACGGTCTGTATATCCCGGTTTAGTACTTCGATGATCCTGTTTTCCAGCAGCGGTGTTATGCTGAGTTCCTGAACACGCTGCGCTATCAGCTGCCCGGTGTTTTCGTGGATCGGCGAATAGTAAATGTCGGACAGTTCCAGTAGTGCCATACGGTGGTCGATACCGCCATCGAGATTGAACACGTCGCTATGTCTTTTTATCAGTTCGATGGCGGGCAGGAAGCGTTCACGCTGCAGACCGTTCAGATAAAGATCATCGGGTATCCGGTTGGATGTGGCGACCAGGCAAACATTGTGTTCGAACAGGGC
>JADFWE010000247.1 GCA_015222915.1 Pseudomonadota bacterium
GGTTCGCTGATCGCTGGCAGCGCAGAAAGCATCGAAGGTATTATCGTGGGACGGGCAATACAGGGCTGTGGTGCGATTGCCGCGGCGTTGATGGCTCTGGCCGCTGATCTGTCCCGGGAAGAACACCGCATCAAAATGATGGCCTTTATCGGCGCCAGCATCGGTGCTTCGTTTGCCATATCGATGGTGATGGGGCCGGTGGTGAATGAATGGATCGGTATCAACGGCATCTTCTACGGTACCGCGCTGCTTGCGCTGGTGGGTATCGTAATTCTGTACCTGTTTGTGCCTGACCCGGTGCAGAGCCATTTTCACCGTGATGCGGAAGTCGAGACCGGCTCGCTACTATCCGTTTTGAAAAACACGCAGTTATTGCGTCTGGATATTGGCATCCTGATACTGCACTTTGTCCTCACCAGTGTGTTCCTGGTGTTGCCGCTGGTGCTGCAGGATGATCTGGGCATCGACGCCCGACACCACTGGCAGGTCTATATGCCGGTGTTTGGCTTCTCGCTGGTTCTTATGGTGCCATTCATCATCATCGCGGAGCGAAAACAGGCGATGAAGCCGGTATTTATCGGTGCCATATTCAGCATGATGGTCGGTGCCTTCCTGTTATTGCAAAACGTTTCAGCGCCATCGCTGTGGTTTATCGTGCTGGCGCTGGTCATCTTTTTTGCCGGCATTAACCTGCTGGAGGCATCGCTGCCATCATTGATCTCAAAAACTGCGCCAGCAACACAAAAAGGCACGGCCATGGGCATCTACTCAAGCAGCCAGTTTTTCGGCGCTTTTGCTGGTGGTTCCTTAGGCGGGGTGGCGCACCAGTACCTTGGAGTGCAGGGTGTGTATTACACGGTGCTGGTGGCTTTAGGGCTCTGGCTGATACTGGCAGCAACCATGAAAAAACCCCGTGCTTTAAGCACTTACCTGCTAAGCGTGAATGATGTCAGTATCGAGCAGTTACTGGCGGTCGAAGGCGTGGTCGAAGCCACTCTGATCGACGATGAGAATGAGTCTGGTCAGGTTGCCTACTTAAAAGTAAAAAAACGTATCCTTGATGAAGAAAAGTTGCTATCGTTAGCCGCTTCGGATTGAGTGCAACGCGAAACCGATTAGTTACATAAAAACAAAATATTAACACGACGATACTATACGACGATAAACATAAAGTGAGGAAAAAATGGCACAACGTGGCGTAAATAAAGTAATCCTGCTCGGCAATCTGGGCAAAGATCCTGAAGTAAAATACATGCCTAACGGCAACGCAGTAGCAAATATCACTCTGGCGACATCAGAATCATGGAATGATAAAAGCTCTGGTGAAAAGAAAGAAAAAACAGAATGGCACCGTGTTGTGTTCTTCGGCAAGCTGGCAGAAATCGTAGGCCAGTATCTCAAGAAAGGTTCAAAAGTTTACATCGAAGGTAAGCTGCAAACCCGTAAATGGCAAGGTCAGGATGGACAGGACCGCTATACCACTGAAGTTGTTGTAGATATCGGTGGTACCATGCAGATGTTAGACAGCCGTGGTGGTGAAGGTGGTTTTGCACCAGCACAATCGGCACAGCAATCAGCACCTGCACAACAGGCACAGCCAGCACCAGCGATGGTCGATGATGGCTTTGATGACGATATTCCGTTCTAGTAAATACTGGTTCTGTACAGAATATATCTAAGCCCCTGTTATCAGGGGCTTTTTTCATCTAGCGGCTTAGACAGCGGCAGAATGGCTAAATAGTGAAGGTCGTTCAATGATATTTGTACATTTAACATCTATAATTCCACTGTCTATTTTGGATCTTGATTTAAACAAGTTTTGTAAGGGTTAACTATGTGTGGAATTGTCGGTGCGGTTGCTGAACGTAATGTAACACCAATTTTATTAGAAGGACTTCGACGTCTCGAATATCGCGGATATGATTCTGCAGGTATTGCGGTACTGGATCAGGATGACTGTATCAGTCGTGTGCGCCGTGTCGGCAAGGTTAAAGAACTGTCAGATGCGCTGGAGAAAACCGAAGTTCGTGGTACTCTGGGTGTGGCGCATAC
>JADFWE010000248.1 GCA_015222915.1 Pseudomonadota bacterium
AACATCTGATAGGTGTTACGGCCTTTTCGTTTACTGCGGTACATCGCAGTATCCGCATTCTTCAACAGTTTAAACGGCACATCACCATCCTGCGGGTAGATGGCAATACCGATACTGGCAGTGACTGAAAATTCCATATCGTCTATCACGCTGGGCTGGGAGACACTGCGCAGTATCTCTTCCGCTTTTGCTTTTACGATATCGTCAAATTCCATTGACTCATGGTTATCTTCAGCGGCTGTCTCGATCAGCATGATCAAAAATTCATCGCCGCCGAGACGAGCCACCGTGTCCGTATTCCGAACACAGGCCTGCAAGCGCCCTGACATATATTTCAGGAACTCGTCGCCGGACTCATGACCAAGGGTGTCGTTTATATTTTTGAAATGATCAAAGTCCATATACAGCAGAGCTATCTTCTTGTTCTCAGGACGAGCGGCGTCTATCTCCTTCTCGATCAAACGGTTGACCCTGGTCCGGTTCGGCAGGCCGGTCAGCTGATCATAGTTCGCCTGATGCCATAACTCTTTTTCGTGATTTATCCGCTCCGAGATAAGGTTACTGATGCTCCGCGTCATCTCATTAAACGCATCCGCCAGACCGCCAATCTCATCATTGGCTTCGACCTTGGCTTTCGCCTTCAGATCGCCGCTGGAAATCTTTTTCACTACTGCAGTCAGACGTTTTACCGGCCCCAGCAATAATTGTGTCGCCGCCATCACGATGAGAAATACCACCAATATGATGGCCGCTACCAGCAAGAAGGCACTCTGCGTCTGCGCCACCACCGGCTCCAGGAATACATCCTGCGGCAATGAGACGATGATAGTCCACGGTGCAGTCTCAAGATTCACCACTGCAGATGAGAACACCATGGTTCCCAGACCATAAAACTGCGTCTCTATGATGGGGTTGCTGACACTGGCAGCCATGATCCTGTCCAGCCATTCAGGTTTTTCTATATACCGGTTTGAAGTACCCGGTAGCAGGCGTTTCTGCGCTATCAGCTGTTCGATGGTTATTTTATCGAGCTGGCGACTCAGGGTGAAGTTCAGGTTGCTACGGCGACCATGTACCAGCCGCTGCTGATTCTCATCGAGCAGGATCACAAATGAACCACGTCCCACCATGTTCTTGGTACGGTCGATCAGCGAGAATAATATCGAGGCATCGTATTTCGCCCTCAACACCCCGATGACTTTTCCGGAAAGATCCTTGATCGCACTACTGAACACGATACAAGGCCGGCCATCTTCAAACAGCACGAGAGAACGGAAACTACCCGATGATTTTTCCTTGACTGGCACTTTGAAATAGTCATGCCCGCTCTCATCGGCACCGGTATTATCCTGTACCGTGTCAAGGATATTGATCCCTTGCTTATCGAGGATGGCATAGGATTTTATGGTTTCATTCTGCCGGGATTCCAGCGCCCGTAAGATCTCCAGCAGGGTCTGGCGCTCAAAAGGAGGTTCAGCTCTTAACCTGATGAAGTTCTTTATCACCGGCATATCGGCTTCAGTCTCAAGAAATTCGATATTCTGAGCATTAAATCTGTCGATACGTTCTGCGTAATGCCGCGCCGTTGAACTCAGTACATTATTTGCACTGTCGGTGAGGTTCTCCTTCATGATATAACTGTCTAACACAGCCAGAACGGCCAGGGAGATCAATACGATGACCAGAAAAGCGGTTACCAGTTTGGCACGTAACGTATATTGCCGGGCAATAAATATACCGATAACTAACAGCAGAAAACCACTGACAACCAGCGCTGCTGCAACTTCAATCAACACGTATCAAACCCTTCTTTTCATTATGAACAACGGTTATTTCCTGAAACATAAGGCAGCACATGCGATTGCCGGAACCCTCTGTCTTTATTAGAATAACGTTAGCACTCATTAGCGCTTATTACTATGAATAACATCTACATGTGATTAATAATTTATTCATAGTCTCACCCGTAAAAACACACTTATAATTAATCCATGTCTAAGGCAGAACCGCCATACTGCACGACATGGCCGAAAACCCATGCATGATCCAGGAAAAATCAATAAAGAATCCTGGCACGATCCGAGCAACAACATGAATAACGAGAACATGAAGCTAGACAGGGCCGGAAACTGGACATCAGCCATATCCAGTTCACTTATCACTGGCGACAGCGTATCCATCGACGAACCTCGCGTGACCGGCGATGCCTTGTATTATATCGAGCGCCGGCCACAGGAGAACGGCCGCTGCGTTATCGTACAGGTCAGAGACAGTAACCGCAGCGACGCCTTGCCGGCTCCTTACAGCTGCCGCTCGCGGGTTCACGAATACGGCGGCGGCAGTTACTGCATCGATGAGCAACATACCCTGTATTTCGTCAATGACAGCGATCAGGATATCTACCGCATCGAAAAGCAGCAGATAAAACGTATCACCACTGCACAGGGTCAGCGTTTCGCCGATATCATCTGCGATTCACTTAACGGGCAACTGATCGCTGTCTGCGAAACGCACCCCGGGCATGGAGCAGATACCGAAATAAAAAACAGTATCGTCAGCATCGACATCGATAGCGGAGCGATAGACACACTGATCGAAGGCGATGACTTCTATGCCAGCCCGCGATTAAACTCGACCGCCACCCGACTCTGCTGGCAGAGCTGGAACCACCCGAACATGCCCTGGGACGGGAACAAGCTCTGGCTTGCAGACATCGACGAACAGCTGCAACTCAGCGACAGGAAACACATCGCCGGTGCCGATAAGGTCTCCACCTTTCAACCGCAATGGTCACCGGACGGCCAGCTGTTTTTTATCTCGGACGATACCGGCTGGTGGCACCTCTACCGCTATATAACCACGGCGACCGACATCACTGAGCAACCTGTCTGCGAACAACTGACGGCGGGAGATAAAGAATTCGGCCTGCCACAGTGGGTTTTCGCACAATCAACCTATGCTTTTATCAGCGATACCGAGATAGCCTGCAGCTACCGGTCACAGGGGAAATCCTGCCTGGCATTATTATCACTTGCCGATGAGCCGCAACTCGCAGACTTCAACCTGTCAGCGATCGACCCGCAGTGGCAGGAGTTCAGCTCCATTCGTGCCGATGGCAATCACCTGTGCTTTATCGCCGCTTCCAGCAGCAGTTTTCCGCAGCTGATCTCTGCCCGGATATCTGCCCGGCTCTCTGCAACAGAAAGAACCGAACTTGACGCATCGATCATCAGATCATCATCACGGATGCCGATCAGCAATGATCATTATTCGATAGCGCGTACTATCGACTTCAAGAACCGTTTCCAGCAGACAGTGTATGCCAGCTATTACCCGCCGACCAACCCGGACAAGCAACTGGCCGATGGTGAATTGCCCCCGCTGATCGTTATCTGCCACGGCGGCCCGACCGGTCAGAGCAGTATCGCACTCGACCCGAAAAAACAGTTCTGGACCTCTCGTGGCTTTGCACTGCTCGATGTTAACTACAGCGGCAGCACCGGTTACGGGCGGGAATACCGTTCCCGGCTGGATGGCAAATGGGGGAAGCTCGATGTGAGCGACTGTTGCGACGCCGCGCTCTATGCCGTCTCACAGGGACTGGCGGATGAACGACAGTTAATCATCCGCGGTAGCAGCGCCGGGGGTTATACCGTGTTATCGGCATTAACCTTCGAAAACGTTTTTTCCGCAGGCGCAAGTTACTACGGCATCTCGGAGCTAACCAGCCTGGCCAGCGACACACATAAGTTCGAAGCACGTTATCTGGACCGGCTCATCGGCCCCTACCCCGAAGCAAAAGACCTGTATCAGCAGCGCTCTCCGATCAACCACAGCGAGCAGCTTAACTGTCCGGTGATCTTCTTTCAGGGTATAGACGACAGGGTGGTGCCTAAAGAACAGGCAGAAGCGATGTTCACAGCACTCAGCAAAAAAGGCCTGACCGTAGCAGCACAATACTATGAAGGAGAACAACACGGTTTCAGAAAAGCAGAAACCATCGAACAGTCCCTGGAAAATGAGTTAAGTTTTTATCAGCTGGTGTTCAAGCTGAAAC
>JADFWE010000249.1 GCA_015222915.1 Pseudomonadota bacterium
GCGGTAGAAGACCTGAGCAGGGATAACCTGAAGTATCAGTTTGAAACCAATGTCTTCGGCTGGCTGGAACTCACTAACCTGGTCATCCCGGTCATGCGTCAACAGGGATATGGCCGTATCATTCAGAACAGCTCGGTCCTGGGGTTTGTCGCCATGCCCTTTCGCGGGGCTTATAACGCCAGTAAATTTGCCATCGAAGGTCTAAGTGATACCTTGAGGCTGGAGCTCAAAGATAGCAATATCTTTGTCTGCCTGATCGAACCGGGCCCGATTACCAGCCGTTTTCGTGCCAATGCGGTACAGGCACTGGAGCAACATATCGATATCGAAAACAGTGTGCACCGGGATAAATATCTCGGCGTGCTGGCACGGCTAAAGAAAAAAGGCCCGGCGGCCCCTTTTACCCTGCCCCCTGAGGCCGTACTCAAACGTGTGGTTCATGCACTGGAATCAAAAAGCCCAAAAATCCGCTATTCCGTAACCTTCCCAACCTACCTTTTCGCTTTCCTGAAACGTCTTCTCAGCCACCGGCAGCTGGACATGATCCTGTCGAAAGCAGGCGATGAAGGAAAGCAATAAACTGACAGACGGCATCTGTAAACCCTGCTTTCAACATGGGATAGAGGTACAATAAAAACAAACAATTAGATGAATAGTTATATTTTTAGACTATATATAAACTGGTAAAGCTTTAAATGCTAATAAATTAATTGAGCAGAAAACCAGGATTTATTTCGACAGGACATGAGCAAAGACCCAATAAAAATAACCATCGGACTCGGTTTTGCAGGCGTTCTAGCCCTTATGGGTCTGATCAGCTTTATTTCACTGTCACAGATGAATACCACCACCGAGCAGATGACCGCGCTGCTCGAACAGACCAACGCAAAAATTTCAGCCGCCAACACCATGCGCGATAGCATCCGACTGCGCGGCGAAACCCTGTACAACATGTACCTCACCGATGATTTTATCGAGCGTGATGAACTCCGCATACAGATAGCCGAACATGCTTTACGATACAAGGTTGCACGTGACGTACTCTATTCCTTCCATATGAGTGCCCGTGAAGCAAAACTTCTCGATCAGCTGATGAAGCAGACACGTTCTGCGAAAGCCCTCAACGACACGACGGCAGAAAACATGCTCTCTGATCTGCCGAGAAACATCATCATCAACGACCTGCGCCTGGCAAATACCGCCAGACTGAACATGCTGACAGGCCTGGATGAGCTGGTCTTACTACAGGAAACGAACACCAGCACGATCATCGAAGAGACCAGGCAGGAAAAAGAGACCATCGGTCATATCATCCTGTTCCTGTCACTGGCCGCTTTTTTCATCGCGGTCTATATCGCACAGCTGGTCATCAGAGAGACCTCACGAAAAAATTTCGAGATTCATTTTCAGGCGACACATGATGAGCTGACCAAGCTGGTCAACCGTAAAGAATTCAACCACCGTTTGATGGATGCATTCAAAACAGCGAGAGAAAACCAGCAACATCATGCGCTATGTTTCCTTGATCTGGACAATTTCAAAACCATCAATGACAGCTGCGGCCATAAGGCCGGTGATAAATTATTGATACAGCTGACCCGGTTGATCAAGAAAAATATCCGCAGTCACGATACCCTGGCTCGCATCGGCGGTGATGAATTCGGCCTGCTGCTGGAAGGATGCTCACTCGATAAAGCCATCGAGCTAGCTGAAGGTATCGTCAACCTGGTAAAAAATTACGAATTCGTCTGGCAGCACAAAAAATTCCATGTCGGGGTCAGCATCGGTCTGGCGATGATAACGAATGAGACAAAAAGCATAGAAACCGCACTTTCATATGCTGACATCGCCTGTTATGCAGCCAAAGACATGGGGCGCAACCAGGTGCAGATACACGGACTCGATGATGAACGCATCAAAAACATGCAGAAGGAATTGAGCTGGGTTGCCGACATTAATAACGTCAAAAGTAAAGATCGTTTTTCCCTGTTTTTACAGGCGATTGAAGATCTCAAGGACGGTCATACAGCATCGAAATATGAAGTGCTGCTGCGTCTGAATGATGATGGCAAGATCATCTCTCCGGGAAGTTATATCCCGGTCGCCGAGCGGTTCAACCTGATGGGTGATGTCGATAAATGGGTGATCGAAAAAACGTTTAAGCACCTTGCCGGACTCTACAGCTCGGCGCCCGATTGTGATGTTTTGCTGTTCATCAATATATCAGCCAATTCACTGACCGACCAGAAGTTTGCCGATTTCGTTATCCAGCAGTATAAAAAACACAACATCGCGCATGACGCCGTATGCCTGGAGATCAGTGAGAGCAAAGCCGTTAAAAACCTGCATCAGACTGCTGAACTGATCACCACCTTACGCAGGTATAATATTAAATTTTCGCTCGATGATTTTGGTATCGGGATTACATCATTCTCCTACCTGAAAAACCTTCCCGTTGATTATCTGAAGATCGACGGCCACATCATCAAAAACATATCGCAGAGCACAGCGGATAAGGCCATGGTCGCGGCCATCAGTGAAGTCGGCAGAGTGATGAATATAGAGACCATCGCTAAACATGTAGAGAATATCTTCACGTTGAATCAACTGAAAGAGATGGGCATAAATTATGCACAGGGCTTCTACCTGGAAAAACCCCGGGAGATAAACCGGCGTATAGACAGCATAAAAGAATCGTTACTTAAGCGCTCAGTAAGACACTAGCTAACTTCCGAGTTCGGCTAGAAAGAGACGTTGGCCGTCTTTCGTTATTCGTCGTTCGTTAAAAGCTAAAAACACGAAATGAACCAGTGGCTATGCAGTCCCTGCTGTTTGGTGTTTTTTAC
>JADFWE010000250.1 GCA_015222915.1 Pseudomonadota bacterium
GACGAACCTGCAAGCCGTCACGTACAGGTAGCAGAGATGGTTATCGAAAAAGCCAAACGTTTAGCTGAGCATAAAAGAGATGTGGTCATCCTGCTCGACTCGATCACCCGTCTGGCGCGTGCCTACAACACCGTTATCCCGTCATCAGGTAAGGTGTTGACCGGTGGTGTCGATGCGCACGCATTACATCGCCCGAAACGTTTCTTCGGTGCGGCGCGTAACATCGAAGAGGGCGGCAGTATCACTATCCTCGCAACAGCGCTAATCGATACCGGTTCCAAGATGGACGAAGTGATCTACGAAGAATTTAAAGGTACCGGTAATATGGAGATCCATCTGGATCGCCGTATCACAGAGAAACGTATCTTCCCTGCGATCAATATCAATCGTTCCGGCACCCGCCGCGAAGAGCTTCTGACCAAGCCGGATGAGCTGCAGAAGATGTGGATCCTGCGCCGTCTGCTACAGCCGATGGACGAGATCGGCGCTATCGAATTCCTCATGGGACGATTGCAGAACACCAAGACCAATGATGAGTTTTTCGATACCATGAAAGGCTGATAAAAAAGTTGGCAGCTGACAGTGAGCAGTCTCTAATCAAGTACCCGCTGATGCGGGTATTTTTTGTTGCTCTTCTGTTTTGTAGCAATACTTTAAATGCTGCCGAGATCAGGGTTGCTGTTGCCAGTAATTTTAGATATACGCTGCAGAAGCTTGCGCTGGATTTTAAAGAAAAGACGGGACATGTGTTACACATCAGTGCCGGTTCCAGCGGAAAGCTGTATGCGCAGATTAAGTACGGTGCGCCGTTTGATGTTTTCTTATCCGCTGATGAGAGACGTGCTGATCTGCTCGTGGATGAAGATATCGCCACTAGAGAAAGTGCTTATATCTATGCCCGGGGCAAGCTGGTTTTATTATCTAATATTAAAACTGAAGGCGACTGTAAAGCGATTTTAAGTTCTGAGAGATTGCATAAGCTGGCGATCGCCAATCCCGGGATAGCACCTTACGGGCTGGCCGCCAGGCAGGTATTGGAAGCCCTGGATCTATGGGATCGACTGCGTCCCCGTCTGGTCATGGGTGAGAATGTTGCGCAGGCCATGCAGTTTGTCTCGACTCAGAATGCGGAGGCTGGTTTCGTTGCAGAGGCATTATTATATGCAGCGGGCAGTACTTCGGGTCAGGCTGATACGGATTCATGTCTGTGGTATGTGCCGCCTGATATGTATTCAGCTATCAACCAGAAGATGGTAGTGATAAACAAGGCGAAGAAAAAACTCCCGGTGCTGGCATTTACGCGATATATGCAGTCAGCAGGAGCAAAAGAAATTATCAGGGCTAGCGGATATAATGTTCTGCATTGAGCATATATCTGTCGCTGGTGTTTGAATATGTTTTCGCCTGTGCTGTTTTTTTTATCGGTTTATCGTCTGTGTTTCTCCGGCGTGCCCAACATTTAAAACATATGACTTACCACTTATAACTTAAAACATATAACGCTTAACTCAAGACATGCAGATGTTCCCGGATCTAGCACCTCTCATCCTGACCGCCAAACTGGCGGCGTTAACTACGGTTATCCTGTTGCTGCTCGGTACCCCTGTTGCCTGGTGGCTGGCCAATTCCAGAAGCAGGTTTAAACCTGTCATCGAAGCTATCGTGGCGTTACCTATCGTCTTGCCGCCTACGGTGCTGGGTTTTTATCTGCTGGTTATTCTGAGTCCTCAGGGGGCTATCGGCAGCTGGTGGGTGGAGGTGACCGGGCAGTCGTTAACCTTCAGCTTTTCCGGTCTGGTCATCGCATCGGTCATCTACAGTTTTCCTTTTGTGGTGCAGCCGATACAGGGTGCTTTTGAAACGGTCGGCAGAAACATGATCGAGACCGCATATACCCTGGGCGCAAGACCGCTGGATGCTTTTTTTACGGTAGCAGTGCCACTGGCCAAGCGTGGCTTTCTGACCGGGACGGTACTTGGTTTTGCGCATACCCTGGGTGAGTTTGGCGTGGTGCTGATGGTAGGCGGGAATATCCCGGGCGAGACCAGGGTGGTATCGATCGCTATCTATGATCATGTCGAATCGCTGGAATATGCACAGGCACATGTCATGTCAGGTATCCTGCTGGCGGTAGCCTTCCTGACGATATTGTTCATGTATATCGTGAATGCGCGTCACAAGGCGAGAATATAGGTGTGAGTACATCTTCGGCAAAAAGCTCATGCTGCAGTATCAGGCTGAAACGCCCTGGCTTTGTGGTCGAGGCGGATTTTGTTATTCCTGAGAAAGGTGTATTAGGTATCTTCGGTCATTCCGGTTCCGGCAAGACCACGTTGCTGCGCTGTCTTGCCGGGCTGGAGGTATCAGTAGAAGGCCGGATAGAGATCAATGGAGAAGTCTGGCTGGATGAGGCGAGAACGCTTTCTATCCAGAAACGAAATATCGGGTATGTGTTTCAGGAAGGGCGTTTGTTCCCGCATCTCTCAGTGCTGAAAAACCTTGCCTATGGTGAGTCCAGGAAATCGAGCGGGAGAGAAGGCAGTGCTGTCAGTCAAGCAGCAGACGGAAAGGATGCTGACCGTCAAGATCTGCTTGAGCTGCTGGATATAACGCATCTGCTAAAGCGGTATCCTGCGCAGTTATCCGGTGGCGAGCAGCAGCGTGTTGCTATCGCCCGTGCGCTATTGAAAAAGCCGCAGATGCTGCTGCTCGATGAACCGCTGGTCTCACTGGATGAAAACAGAAAGCAGGAGATTCTGCCTTATCTTGAAAAGCTGCACGAAACGCTGAATATCCCTATCCTGTATGTCAGTCATAACATGGATGAGATGCTGCGCCTGTGCGACCGTATGCTGGTTATCGAAAACGGTAAACTGGTCTGCCAGGGTGATATACACGAAGTGCTGGTATCACCTCAATCACCACTAGCGAACGTGCTTGCCGATGGGCAGCATGCGGCAGCAGTACTCGAAGGCACGGTATCCAAGCAGGAGAAACCTTTTTCGATATCGACGGTGCACACCGTAAACGGCAATGCTTTTCAGGTGCCCGGCCTGTTGCCCATCGGCAAGCACGTTCGCCTGATCGTCTTCGCCTCCGATGTCAGTTTGGCAAAACACCGCGCACAGGACAGCAGTATCCTCAACATAATCGCCGGTGATGTAGCACAGGTGCTGGATAGAAAAGATGGACGTGTATTACTGCAGATAAATTGCAATAACGATATCGTTTTATCCCTTATCTCGCAGAAGTCTTATGAGCTTCTTCGCCTCGAGAGCGATGGCAGAGTCTTCATTCAGGTGAAGGCGGTGGTCACTAAAAAGCAGTGAAATGAAAAACGAAAAGTGAAAAGTGAAAAATGTTTTTGCCGTTTAAGCATCTGTCGACAGATTTAACCTCTGCAGATCTTAAGATTTTTTGACCCCGCCCAATATGGCTGATGTAATAAACCGTA
>JADFWE010000251.1 GCA_015222915.1 Pseudomonadota bacterium
CTAGATAACCCCGACACTCTGATACGAAACATTGAAAAAATCTCTGGTACTAAATGATCGCGCTGCCATCCTGTTGAAACAGCTGGTGGCAAGTTATATCGACGATGGTCAGCCGGTCGGCTCTAAACAGCTGGCGCAGGATGCCGGCCTCGATATCAGCTCTGCGACCATCCGCAACGTCATGTGCGGACTGGAGAAAAACGGTCTGGTAGTGTCTCCGCATACCTCAGCAGGGCGCATCCCGACCGAACAGGGGCTACGCCTGTTCGTCGATAACCTCCTCGAAGTGCAGCCGGTAGAAGATAAACTTATCAGCCAGATGCAGCAGCAGCTCGACCCGGACAAGGACATGGCTGAGCTGGTCAATCAGGCATCACAGCTGGTCTCTGAGATGACGCAGATGGCCGGCATCGTCAGCGTGCCGAAACAGACCAATGCAAAATTGCGTCACATCGAATTTTTGCCGCTACCCGATAAACGTGTTCTCGCTATCCTGGTCACCAACGAAAAAGACGTGCAGAACAAGATCCTGCACATGCACCGTGAATACACACCCGATGAACTTCAGCATGCGGCCAATCTGCTCAATCAGAAGTTTACCGGTCTGGATGTTCATGAGATAAGAGAGAACCTTCTCAACGATCTGCACCATAGCCGTCAGCAGGTCGATGATGTGATGCGCACGGCGGTCGAAGTGGCTGGTCAGGCCTTGTCTGAAGACGGTGCTCAGCCCGAATTTATCGTTCAGGGTGAAACCAACCTGGTGCGTTATAACGAGAATACTAATCGTGAGCAGTTACAGCATCTGTTCGAGATATTCGATCGCAAACGCGAGATGCTGGGTCTGTTCGACCGCTGCGTACATGAAGACGGGGTCAAGATCTTTATCGGTCACGAGGCCGGTTTCGAGGGTTTTGGTGACTGCAGTGTGATAACCGCACCGTATTCGGTCGACGGTCAGACGATCGGCGTACTCGGTGTCATCGGTCCGGCGCGTATGCACTACGACAAGGTGATCTCCGTGGTCGATATCACCGCCAGATTACTCGGTGAAGCACTCGATCATTGATGCACTGATATCCAGCAAACCTCATGGCATGAAATTAATTTGTTAAAACCTCTTTTTCTGACTTGAAATTTAGGGAACTGGCATCATAAAAGGCCTCAATCAGGGCAATAATTCCGACGTTCCTTCGATGGATTTTAGCGAACGATCTGATTCAGCCCATTAAATTCAGACAATTAAATTTAGCCAATTAAATTCAGCAACGAGAGACTCATTATGCCAGTCCCAAAGAATGAACATGAACAGAGCAACAATGACACTACCGATCAGCTGGTAGACGATATCGAACAGGATTCGCATGAAGATGAAGCCAAACTCGAGTCACCGGAGAAGAATGCTGACAGCCTGGAAGCACAGTTAGAAGCTGCGCAGGAAAAAGCCACGGAGAACTGGGAGCAGTTCCTGCGTGCCAAAGCCGAGATGGATAACCTGCGCCGCCGCAGCGTAAAAGATGTGGAAAATGCACATAAGTTCGGCATGGAGAAATTCGTCAACGAACTGATACCGGTCATCGACAGTATGGCGCTGGGTCTGGCAGCAGAAGATGCCAGCGCAGAGAGCCTGCGTGAAGGCATGGAACTGACCAAGAACATGCTGGACAATATGATGGAAAAACTTGGCATCGAAGAGGTCGATCCGCTCAATGACAAATTCGACCCTGAAAAGCATCAGGCGATGAGCATGCAGCCGAATGCCGAGGTCGAACCGAACACCGTCATCGCCGTCATGCAGAAAGGTTATCTGCTGAATGACCGCCTGATACGCCCGGCCATGGTAATGGTGTCTAAAGCCCCGGAATAATCGAGCCGCGAATAATCGAAAAACAGCTGCGATTAACCGACTTTTTACTTGGTTTTAATAAAAGCAGCCCCATATAGAACCTAACACATAATATTAATGCCGATACTTAACAGGGTTAAGCCGGCAAAACTAAAAATATCGGAGACCTTCAATGGGCAAAATTATTGGTATAGATCTGGGTACAACAAACTCTTGCGTTGCCGTCATGGATGGTGATTCAGTAAAAGTGATCGAAAATGCAGAAGGCGAACGTACCACGCCTTCAGTCGTCGCGTTTACCGATGACGAAGTGGTCGTAGGTTCTCCTGCGAAACGTCAGGCGGTAACGAATCCGAACGACACTATCTTTGCGGTAAAACGTCTGATCGGTCGTCGTTTCGACGAAGACGTCGTACAGCGTGACATCAAACTGGTGCCGTACAACATCGTAAAAGCTGACAATGGTGATGCCTGGGTAGAAGCCAAAGGCAACAAGATGGCTGCGCCTGAAGTATCTGCACGTATCCTGCAGAAGATGAAGAGCACTGCAGAAGAATATCTGGGTCATGAAGTGACCGAGGCGGTTATTACCGTGCCGGCTTATTTCAATGACTCACAGCGTCAGGCGACGAAAGACGCCGGCCGTATCGCTGGCCTCGAAGTCAAACGTATCATCAATGAGCCGACTGCGGCAGCCCTTGCTTACGGCATGGACAAATCACGCGGCGACTCCAAGATCGTGGTCTATGACCTGGGTGGCGGTACTTTCGACGTATCAATCATCGAAATTGCAGAGATCGACGGTGAACACCAGTTTGAAGTATTAGCGACTAATGGTGACACATTCCTTGGTGGTGAAGATTTTGATACCCGTCTTATCGATTACCTGTCTGATGAATTCAAGAAAGACAATGGTGTTGATCTGCACAACGATCCGATCGCATTACAGCGTCTGAAAGAAGCGGCTGAAAAAGCCAAAATTGAACTGTCTTCAACACAGTCTACGGATGTTAACCTGCCATACATCACAGCAGATGCCAGTGGTCCCAAGCATCTGAACATCA
>JADFWE010000252.1 GCA_015222915.1 Pseudomonadota bacterium
TTGTACTTGCTGGCGATACGCGAGAGTGAGTCACCGTTGCGCACCGTGTAATGGATCGACTTGATCGTGCTGTTGGGATTATGTGTAGAAGCCAGCTTTATGGACGCACCGGTCGTTTTTGTCCAGACCACGAGTTTCTGTCCCTGTTTTAGCGGATCTTTGATCGCCATGCCGTTCCACTTGGCCAGGCTGTGCATATTAACTTTATATTTTCTCGAGATGTCCCAGAAGCTTTCACCTCTCTGTACGATATGATTGACGCGAGTCTTGTTGCCGCGCTGTCTGTTCTGAGTAGATTTTAGACGCTGACTCGAAGACAGGGCATAGGTCGATGAATTCTTGCTGGCCATCGGTATCATCAGGTATTTACCGGCGCGTATATTGTTGCCGCGGATATTGTTTACCTTCTTCAGATGTTTGACCGAGGTTTTGTATTCCTGCGCGATGTGTCCCAGTGTCTCACCGGATTTTATTTTATGTCTGGCCCAGCGCAGATGTTCATCGGCTGGTAGTGCTGCGTAGTTTTCTTCGAATAGTTCTGCCGAGGCGATGGGTAGCAATAGCGTGTGCGGTCCGTCGGGATCTGTCGCCCAGCGGTTAAAGGCAGGGTTGTACTGGTACAGGGTCTGCAGGTCGATGTCGGCCAGCTCGGCAGCCAGCGCCAGATCGATCTGCGCGCCGATCTTCACCTGTTTGAATCCGGGTGCATCAGAGATGCAGCGCAGGCTTACGCCATACTGTGTCGGATTTTCGATGATCTCTTTCAGTGCCAGTAACTTCGGCACATAGGCACGGGTTTCTTTCGGTAGTTTCAGGTGCCAGAAGTCGGTTGGTTTGTTAAGTTTTTTGTTGCGGCGGATGGAGCGCCGCACGGTGCCGGAACCGGAGTTATAGGCGGCCAGCGCAAGCATCCAGTCACCATCGAACATCTTGTTCAGTTTCTCGAGATAGTTTAACGCCGCCTGCGTTGAGGCATAGATATCACGACGGCCATCGTACCACCAGTTCTGTTTCAGGCCGTAGCTTTTCCCGGTGGAAGGGATGAACTGCCAGATACCGGCGGCACGGCCGTGAGAATAGGCAAAAGGCTGATAGGCGCTTTCCACCACGGGTAGTAGAACCAGTTCGGTCGGCAGGTCACGTTTTTCAGCTTCCTGCAGGATATAGAACAGGAAAGGGTCGGCGCGCCGCATGACACGCTGCATGTATTCAGGGTGCCTGGCAAACCAGCTGAGTTCCTTCTGTAGATCCTGATGCTCGACACCACCCGGCAGCTTGAAGCCTGCACGTAATCGCGGCCAGATGCTGTGCGATGTCTCGGTGTCCAGATACAGGGTTTCAAAATTATCGAATTCGGTGTCATCGGGTGAGCCGATCTCCAGCGCTGTCGCTAATCTGACGCTGTGAAGTGTGTCGTCTGCGGTCGTGTACTCAGCGGTGGTATAGACCGAGGTATCATTATCGTTGCCGGATGGTGTCAGCATCGTGCCTGACGTCTCAGCTGTTTTTGTTTCATTGCAGGCAGACAGCAAAAAACTGCCGGTCAGGGTAAGGACAAAGGGCAGTGCCAGTGAAATGAATCTGAATTTTGTGGGCGAGGGTATCAAGATGTTCATGCTCGTATTGTTGTTGATTATTTTTATGTATGTTAATGGCCCTGTTTCGGCCGTTCGATGTGAAGGGGTAGCGCTAACCCTGATGTGGTCCTTGCAACATATATCTCAGGGAGAGAAGACAATCGCTGAAAAAGGCAGACGCACTGAAATTGTTTCGTGCCTGCCGCTTTTCGAGCTGGTCTTATGTGGCTCATCACTATAATATCTGGGCCTGAAGACGTTCTCTTTATAAAATCATTCACACACAGTTGATTGTACAACATCAAATCATAAAAGGTCTGTATGAGCGCAAATATAGTGGAAATATATACCGATGGTGCCTGCCGCGGAAATCCCGGTCCCGGCGGCTGGGGTGCCAGTCTGCGCTACAACGGTAAACAGAAAGACATGCATGGCGGAGAGCAGGAAACCACCAACAACCGCATGGAGCTGATGGCGGTCATCCGGGGGCTGGAAGCTCTCAAAACATCCAGTGAAGTGAAAATCTACACGGATTCAAAATATGTGCTCGACGGCATGACGAAGTGGCTGCCGGGCTGGAAGAAAAAAGGCTGGAGAACAGCTGCCAGAAAACCGGTTAAAAATGTCGACCTGTGGCAGCGGCTGGATGCGGCCGTGCAGGCAAATGAGGTCAGCTGGCAGTGGGTGAAAGGCCATTCCGGACATGACGGCAATGAGTACGCGGATATGCTGGCTAATCGCGGCATTGACGAGATGCAAAGAAGCAGTTAGTAGTGCACTGGAATCGTTCCCGACGATTCTCAGTATTCCCTCCATCCCTGGAGATAAAAAATGAAAAATGAAAAATTGACAAGCGAACGACAGATCGTGCTGGATACTGAGACCACGGGGCTTGAACCGTCTCAGGGGCATCGGATCATCGAGATCGGTTGTGTTGAGATGATCAATCGCCGCCTGACCGGTAATAACTATCACCAGTTTTTGCAGCCGGATCGTGAGATCGACGAAGGCGCGCAGGCGGTTCACGGAATCAGCAATGAATCTCTTGCCGATAAACCGCGTTTTGGCGATGTGGTTAAGGATTTCATCGAATATCTCGATGGTGCCGAGCTGATCATCCATAACGCGCCGTTTGATGTCGGTTTCATCAACCACGAATTCAACATGTGTGGTGAAGAGTACGGCAAAGTCGCCACCTATTGCACCGTTATCGATACCCTGGTCATGGCGCGCAAGATGCGTCCCGGCAGGAAGAACAACCTGGATGTTTTATGTAAGGAATACGAAGTAAACAATGCTCACCGTGAGTTACACGGCGCTTTACTCGATGCCGAGCTGCTGGCTGAAGTCTATCTGCGCATGACCGGCGGGCAGAGTGCCTTATTGCTGGATAGTGAAGACACTTCCGGCTCATCCGCTTCATCAGCACATGTTAAAAAACTCTCTGCAGACAGGAAGCCGATAAGGGTCATCAAAGCCAGTGATGAAGAGATGCAGGCGCATCAGGCTATTATCGACAAGATGAAAGACAAAGTTGGCAGTTGGCAGTAGGCAGCTAAAAACAAAAAACACAAGCAAATATTAGGTCAACTGCTCTTGAATTACGGCTGTTCTTTCAGGCTTTGGTTTCTTATTGCCAACTGCCAGCTTCCTTAAAAATTCACCGAATTTTTAAGGATCTAGCTTTCTCTCTTTGCCAGTCGCGTTCCTTGATTGTCGCACGTTTATCATGTGCTTTTTTACCTTTGGCCAGGCCGATATCGATTTTTACCCGGCCGTTTTTCTTCCAGTACAGCGCCAGTGGTACCAGCGTGTAACCTTTACGTTCGATCTGACCGATCAGGCGGTCGATCTCATGGCGGTGTAGTAGTATCTTGCGCGAGCGGGTAGGGCTCGGGTGGATGTGGCTCGAGGTGCTGATCAGTGGTGTGATGGTGCCACCGACCCATTCCAGTTCACCGTTTCTGGCCAGCACGTAACTCTCGTCGATCTGTACCCGGCCCTCACGCAGGCTTTTGACTTCCCAGCCTTCGAGCACCAGCCCGCCTTCAAAAGTCGAGTCGATGCTGTAGTTGAACCGCGCTTTTCGATTGCGTGCGATGGTATTGTCGTTCTGTTTTTTCTTGGGTTTCTTGGCCATGCAGGTCTGTCAGTAATGCATAAAATCTGGCTCGCAAGTATAGGGGAGATTCATCGGGCTGTCATTGCTTTGACATAGGGGTTCATAAAAAGAACAAAAGGCTGGAATCGGCTAGAAGCGGACAGTCAAAAGATTATTCACCGCCGAGGCGCAGAGACGCCGAGAAAAACAATATTTCATATGTAACAA
>JADFWE010000253.1 GCA_015222915.1 Pseudomonadota bacterium
CCACCGCCGATGATCAACACATCAACAGAAACTTCAGTGGTGTTTTTATTTTCTGTTTCGGTCATTAATTTGATTTCACTGGGTTGTCATCCTGACGCAGGAAGGATCTTGCTTGAAACTTTAATTGATAAATTGCATGCATCTGGCTTTAAAGATCCTTCGGCTACACTTCGTTTCGCTCAGGATGACAGTTGTTTTCTTTCTGCCGACTAATAACTGCCAACTGCCTACTTCTCTTTTATAGAATCAATGATCTTGGTGGTAGAGATACCATCGACATAGATCAGCACCATCACCTTGCCACCTGCCTCGCGCACGCAATCACCACCGGGGATCTTGTCGACTTCGTTGTCACCGCCTTTGACCAGGATATCCGGCTGCAGATCACAGATCAGCCGCGTTGGTTCGTCTTCAGTGAACGCCACCACCCAGTCGACACAGCGAAGTGCTGCCAGCATCCGCATGCGGTTTTCTACTTTATTTACCGGACGGTCTTCACCTTTCAGGCGACGCACTGTCTCATCGATATTGACAGCGACTAACAGACGATCACCCAGCTCACTCGCCTGCTCGAGGTACGTAACATGCCCGGCATGCAGGATATCAAAACAGCCATTGGTCATGACGATGGTTTCGCCACGTGCCCGACAACGCTCCAGCAACGGATAGAGATCGGCTTCTTCCAATACACCATGTTCGGTATTAGATGAATTCTGTTCGACTGCATTCTCAAGCTCACGGAGGCTGACACTGGCGGTACCGGACTTGGCCACCACCACGCCCGCTGCCAGGTTAGATAACACCATGGCTCGTTCCAGGGTAACACCTGCACCCAGTGATGCTGCCAGTGTCGAGATCACAGTATCACCCGCACCGGTCACATCAAAAACTTCTCTCGCCTGAGTCGGTATATGCACCGGGTCATAACCCTGCTGCATCAGACTCATACCATGTTCGCTGCGGGTTACCAGCAGGGCTTCGATATCAAATTTCTGCGCCAGTTCATCCGCCTTACTCACCAGATCATCTTCTGATTCACAGTGACCTACCACAGCTTCAAATTCAGAGAGGTTAGGCGTGATCAGGCTGGCACCGGAATACTTTTCAAAGTCACTGCCTTTAGGATCGACCAGCACGGGAATACCCTGCTCATTACATAGCTCGATCAACCTTCTCACATCACGCAGACTGCCTTTACCGTAGTCTGAACAAACCACGACATTAAAATCTTTCAGCTGCGCGGCGAATTCTTTTTCCAGAACAGACAGATCACTGCCGATGAAGCCATCCTCAAAATCCAGCCGCATCAATTGCTGTGAACGGCTCATCACGCGCAACTTTGTTACCGTCGAGTTTTCCGGCATACGAACAAATTTCGGGGTAACACCGACATCTGTCAGCAGTTTTTCCAGCGTGTTCGCTGCTTCATCGTCGCCACACAAGCCCATCACCGTGCATTTCGCACCCAGGGTAGCGATGTTAAGGGCCACGTTACAGGCACCGCCCGCACGTTCTTCATTCTGATTGACATGCACCACGGGCACCGGTGCTTCCGGCGATATCCGCGAAGTACCGCCATGCCAGTACCGGTCCAGCATCAGGTCACCGACCACGAGCACTCTGGCTGTTTCAAACGAAGGGATATGCATACTCATAAGATCAGCTACTCAGAAAGATTTACAGAATGACGACTAGTCGACCAGACGATATTCACAGCCACAGTAGGGACACTTCGCCGAACCGGTCACTTCGACGGGGATATAGACCCGCGGGTGGGAGTCCCACAGGCTGCTGCCCGGCATCGGGCAGTGGATAGGCAGGATATCGCGTGATACTTCATACAACATAGTATCGTTAGGGATATCCAGGTCTTCTTGTGTTGCTGTATTCGGATTAGGCATAATATTTCCTGTTATTTATTTAACAACCGTCAACCAGTCCTGATGGATATCCAGGCGTCCATGAACCAGGTCAAAATACATGGTCTGCAACTTCTCGGTAATCGGCCCGCGCGAACCATTACCGATGGCATTATCATCGATCTCACGGATCGGTGTTACTTCAGCGGCTGAACCAGTGAAGAAAACCTCATCAGCCTCATACAATTCTTCGATCTTTATGACCCTCTCGACCACATCATAACCCTGTTCTTTTGCCAGCGTCATTATAGTATTACGTGTGATACCGTTCAGCGAAGCCGTTAATGTCGGGGTATGCAGTACATCATCTTTTACCATGAAGATATTTTCACCGCTGCCCTCGGCAACATTACCTTTGCTGTCCAGCAGCAAGGCTTCATCATAACCCTTGCTCATAGCTTCATCCAGCGCCAGCATGGAATTGATATAGTTGCCGTTAGCCTTGGCCAGATACATGCTCGGGTGTGAGTCATTTTTTATAAACGTCGACTTGCGTATACGGATGCCGTTTTCCAGCGCTTCCTGACCCAGATAAGCGCCCCATTCCCAGGCCGCAACCATCACATGCACTTTCAGGTTATCGGCACGCAGACCCATGCCTTCCGAACCATAAAAACACATCGGACGGATATAGGCTGACTCAAGGTTATTATCTTTCACTGAGGCAAGCTGCGCCGCATTCAATGTTTCCTTATCAAAAGGAATGCTCATATTCATGATGTCTGCTGATTCGAACAGACGATCGGTGTGCGCCTGCAGGCGAAAGATAGCAGCACCCTTTTCAGTTTTATACGCGCGCAGACCTTCGAACACACCCATACCGTAATGCAGGGTATGTGTTAAAACGTGGATCTTGGCTTCACGCCATTCGACCATTTCACCGTCAAACCAGATTACGCCATCTCTATCGGCCATGGTTTGCATAAACTTCTCCTACTATCTCTCTAAAACAAAAATCAAAATATTTTCACCGCAGAGGCGCAGAGGCCACTGAGGTTTTTACCTATAACTGCAAACTGTCTACTTGAAACTCTCTTTATCTGGCATCAAGCGCTGCCAGACAGCAATCACATTACCCCGATGCAATGGCACCGTTGTTTCATCAGCTTCACATTGTAGATTCTGCCAGTTCTTCAGCTTGCGAAAATACCGGTAGGCATCTGCGATTTCTTCGGCCTCTTCAAGGCCGAACCAGCCAACCTTCGTCAACTCATTTATCAGTTCCAGGGTCGCCGTGTGCTTTATGCAGTCAGCATTCTTCTCGGCGTGGATCAGTACGCCCGCCTGGGTCATAAATTCGATATCCACCAGACCGCCAGCATCCTGCTTCACATTAAAACCAGACGCCCTGGAATTTGAGGCACTGCTCAGGTGTTTGCGCATTTTTTCACGCATCTTCGCTACTTCTTGAAGCAGCGAGTCAGTGTCACGATGCTGTCGCAGCACCGAACTTCTGATTCTATCAAATTCCTGCTCTATCAGGGCATTTCCCCGAACGTTTTCCTTCGAATTTTCGACCACAAATCGTGCCCTGATCAACGCCTGATGCTCCCAGGCCCAGGCTTTTTCCCGCTGGTAACGCTCAAAAGCAGAAACACTGCTCACCATAAGACCGGACTGACCATTCGGCCGCAGCCGGGTGTCGGCATCATACAACATGCCGGAGTAGGTTCGGGTGTTGAGAAAATGGATGACGCGCTGGGCGACACGGGCGAAGAAACTTTGATTATCGATACTTCTTTCGCCGTCAGTATACTGTCTCTGACCACTGCTGTTGTGTAAAAAGATGATATCAAGATCCGAACCGTAACCCAGCTCATTGCCCCCCATCTTGCCATAGGCCACGATGGACATGGACGGCTGGAATGCTTTGTTATCGATGATACAGGCCGGTTCGCCATATCGCTTAACCATCGCCTGCCACGAAAAGTCGAGGATCGTTTCTAACAGCACATCGGCCAGTTCAGTGAGACGGTCGGATACTTTCTCCACCGGTTCCTCATAGAAAACGTCCAGCATGGCGATGGTGAACACGGTCTGCCGCTTGAACTGCCGCATCCTGTCCATCTGCTGCTCGAGATCGGCATCTGTATCTTCACTATCGGCAGCGATGCGCTCCAGCTCCAGCGCCAGCAGCTTCCTTATGTCGTACTGCCGCTGAAAATCTTCTGCCGTACTCATCAGACTGTCCAGCAATATCGGGTATTTCAGCAGGCGCTCGGTAAACCACTCGCTGGTCGAGCACAGGGTCAGCATCTGTAATTGCATCACTGGATATTCACTGAGCAGGCTGATGTACACTTTGCGCCCGGCCAGTGCCCTGATGATCCGGCACACCCGATCCAGCAGCTCGACCTGACCAGGGTAACCGGAAATTTTTCTCAACAGCGAATCCATCAGGCGCGCCAGTAAACGTGCCGTATCAGCCGTCAGATGTTTTACCACTGAACTGCGCCGCAGATCGATGAGCAGTTCGACGATCTCATCTGGCCGGTCATATCCTGCAGCCACGAGATACTCATCGAGCCCGGATCTCAGCTCATCATCTGCATCCGGCTCCGCCCAGAACAGTGCGAAAGCCGTAACGGCAAGATCTTTATCCTGTTTTTCATGTGCGATGAGATTATGAAAAACCGCATCGACCTCAGCCTGGTGAGATGAAAGCTGCGCCAGCAATTGCTCCCAGTCATCTATCTTCATCGCGACACATAGACGCTGCTGGGTCACCTCGTCACCGGGTAGCGTATGGGTCTGCATGTCGCGCATCATCTGCAGACGGTTCTCCAGCCTTCGTAAAAACCAGTAGGCTTCGATCAGCTTATCCACATCCGCTTTCTGCAGATAGTCTTTCTCAGCCAGAAGCCTCAGTACCGCGATCAGACTACGCTGCCGCAGCTCCGGCTCTCTGCCGGCCCGTATCAGCTGCAGCGTCTGCCCGATGAATTCTATCTCGCGGATACCACCGCGCCCGAGCTTGATATTGTTCTTCATGCCCTTGCGCTGCATCTGTGCGCTGATCATCGCTTTCATCTCACGGATAGAATCCAGCATGCCGAAATCGAGATATCGCCGGTAGACAAAAGGCGTCAGCATCGACTGCAGGTATTTTTTATCGCTGTCACGCCCTGTGATAAGCCTGGCTTTGATCATGGCATAACGTTCCCAGTCGCGCCCCTGCAGCTGATAATACTGCTCGACCCCTGAAAAACTCATGGCCAGCGGACCGCTCTCACCAAAAGGCCGCAGACGTGTATCGACCCGGTAGACAAAGCCGTCCACCGTCACTTCATCCAGCACTTTTACCAGCTTACGGATGACCGCCAGATAGAATTCATAATGAGACTTTTTTCGCGGACCGGGGGTTTCACCCTCTTCAGCAAAGGTGAAGATCAGATCGATATCCGAAGAAAAGTTAAGTTCACCTCCACCCATCTTACCCATGGCGAAGGTCAGTAACG
>JADFWE010000004.1 GCA_015222915.1 Pseudomonadota bacterium
ATAATTGTGCCTTTATAAAGTGCGTTCATGATTTTCGCGCCATCCGATGTTTTCACAAAGAATGTGCCGATGATCGAAGTGATAATCGAAACACCGCCCAGCATTAACGGGTAGGTTACAGCCAGTTCACCGGCATCTTTAAGTAACAGACCGCCCAGTAACATGGTGGCAATCAGTGTCACTGCGTAGGTTTCAAACAGGTCAGCCGCCATACCCGCACAGTCACCTACGTTGTCGCCAACGTTATCAGCGATTACAGCAGGGTTGCGCGGGTCATCTTCGGGAATGCCGGCTTCGACTTTACCGACGATGTCCGCACCGACATCCGCACCCTTGGTGAAGATACCGCCGCCTAACCGAGCGAAGATCGAGATCAATGATCCACCGAAAGCCAGGCCTACCATGGAGTGCAGAGCAGCTTCCATGTCAAAGCCCATCGACATCAGGATAGCGTAATAGCCGGCAACGCCTAAAAGCGCCAGGCCAACAACCAGCATGCCGGTGATAGCACCGCCTTTAAAAGCGATGTCCAGGGCAGGTGCGATGCCGTCACGGGCAGCTTCGGCCGTACGTGAGTTTGAACGCACTGAAACGTTCATGCCGATAAAGCCAGCAAGACCGGAGAAGATAGCACCGATAGCAAAACCGACAGCAGTGGTCGCATTCAGTGCGAACATGATGACCAGGAATACCACTATACCGACCATGCCGATAGCGGTGTACTGGCGTTTCAGATAGGCTTGTGCACCTTCCTGAATAGCACCTTGAATGCGTACCATCTCTTCATTACCCATGGGTTTTGAAAGTACGTTAAAGATCGTAAAGACACCATAGCCGATACCGAGCAAGGCACAGACCAGGGCGATAAGTATTTCAGTTGACATTTTTTAAGTCCCCTTAAAAGTTAAAAATAAAAGTTAAAAATTTCAGGTGCTAAAATGAAAAGCCCTGATAAACAGGGCTTTTCAAAATATAACAATCAGCTTTCCAGTGCACTGAAGATTGCATCCCGGATATCTTCTACACCACCTATACCGGCGATGTGATGATATTTCGGTGCATTGGCTTCACCAGATTTTGACCATTTGGTGTAGTAGTCGATCAGTGGCTCTGTCTGGTCGTGGTAGACCTCCAGACGTTTCTTCACGGTATCTTCCTGGTCGTCATCACGCTGGATCAGGTCTTCGCCGGTTTCGTCGTCTTTGCCTTCTACTTTAGGCTGATTGAACACGATGTGGTAAGTGCGACCCGATGCCAGGTGTACCCGGCGGCCGGACATACGCTTGATAATCTCAGCATCGTCGACATCGATCTCGACGACACCGTCGATATCGACACCTTGATCTTTCAGTGCATCAGCCTGTGCCAGTGTGCGTGGGAAGCCATCGAATAAAAAGCCGTTAGCGCAATCTTCTTCAGCGATACGGTCTTTTACCAGACCCAGGATGATCTCATCGGTAACCAGACCGCCAGCATCCATGACTTTCTTCGCTTCCAGTCCCATCGGCGTACCGGCTTTCACCGCTGCGCGCAACATGTCACCGGTGGAGATCTGCGGGATGTTGTGTTTTTTTGTGATGTAGCCAGCCTGCGTGCCTTTGCCTGCACCGGGGCCACCTAATAAGATTAATTTCATAATTTTCTCTTCTGTTAGTGTCTCTAACCATGCTCTGGGCGGCGGTAAGGCAGTTGCCTGGCTGCTGCTTTAGCTCTTGAAAGCACTCTCAAATACGGTGCCGGGTTTGATCTGCCACTGTGTTTCGAGATCAAATTCCCGAATCAGCGCGTCGACTGTCTGTTGACCGTGGTCGCGCATGACTTCACCCAGAACCATGCGGGCTGCATTGCGGTTATAACCGCTACCCAGTCCGGAATGCATGGATATTAGTTCACGTGCCTTATCGAGTGTCATGATTTATATCAAATTGAAGCGATTTCACCGGTTAATTGATACGTAACCGGTGAAATCGCTTCATAATGTCCCTAGATTTTGAAAGGTGCACACTTTTTGGCAACCATTACTTTCTTCAGCTGAACGTATTTTGGCAGGCCATTCTTGTTGTATGCAGGGTAGTCTTCACCACGGATCAGCGGTTCAAGGTATTCGCGGCATTTCTTGGTGATACCAAAACCGTCTTTAGAGATGAAGCTCTTAGGCATCATTTTTTCGACGTTTGCTACTTTCTTCAGTGGCGCCATTTCGATCTTCCAGCGGTATGGTTTGTTGCTGGTGCGTTTGATCGCAGGCATAACAGAGTTGTGGCCTTTGATGGCGTACTCAACAGCTGCTTTACCGGTTGCATAAGCCTGTTCAACGTCAGATTTAGACGCGATGTGGCGCGCAGCGCGCTGCAGGTAGTCAGCAACCGCCCAGTGATATTTGTGGCCCAGTTTTGCCTGGATCATCTCAGCAACAACAGGGGCTGCGCCGCCTAACTGGCTGTGACCGAATGCATCTTTCAGACCGGTTTCTGCGAGGAACTTGCCGTTTGGCCATGCAACACCTTCAGAGACGACAACCGTACAGTAACCGAACTGTTTCACTTTATCGTTAACGTTCTTAAGGAATGCTTTCTGGTTGAATTTAACTTCAGGGAACAGGATAACGATTGGAATCTCGTGATCCTCAGTAGAGGCCATTGCACCGGCAGCCGCGATCCAGCCAGCGTGACGACCCATCACTTCGAGGACGAATACTTTGGTCGAAGTCTTGCACATAGACGCTACGTCATAACTTGCTTCCATGGTTGATACGGCGATGTATTTGGCAACAGAACCGAAACCAGGGCAGTTATCTGTGATAGGCAGATCGTTATCAACGGTCTTAGGAACGTGAACCGCAGTGATAGGGTAACCCATCTTCTTGCCGATCTGAGAGATCTTCAGGCATGTATCAGCAGAGTCGCCGCCGCCATTGTAGAAGAAGTAACCGATGTTGTGAGCTTTGAATACTTCGATCAGGCGTTCGTATTCAGCTCTGTTGTCTTCCAGACTCTTGAGTTTGAAACGACATGAACCAAAAGCGCCTGAAGGTGTACCACGCAGGCCGGCGATGGTTGCCTTGGTCTCTTTGCTGGTATCGATCAGCTCTTCGGTCAGAGCACCGATGATGCCGCTGGCACCTGCATAGACTTTGCCGATCTTATCTTTGTGCTTACGTGCGGTTTCGATAACACCACATGCAGAAGCGTTGATAACTGCGGTTACACCACCAGACTGTGCATAAAATGCGTTCATTTTTTTGCTCATAATAATCCTCAGGGGTTATTTTAGTTTGAAATTCTTTTCACCATAGCGGTGAGTGTTCTTAGTTTTGTTATTCGTATCCTCCCTGATACTTACCCCTTCGGGGCTTACGTGATAAATCGTTCCTGACGATTTATTCTTTTTCCTGCCGCAATTCGACTTCTTTGTCGGCATGTACCTGTAATAAGGTGGTGACGCAATCAGCGATATCATCAAACTCTGATTTTCCGGTGCCGTACTGCTGGTAGCCTCTGTAATAGAATTGACTGCGGTAAGCACGGTCACCAACTTTGATAATGATGAAACTGGTTTCACCGACCTCCCAGAAGAGAGCCGGGCAGGTGGTAAGTTCTCGTTCATGCGGAAACATCTTTATCTCGACATCTGCCAGTTGCAGATCCAGATCTTTGTTCGGCCAACGCTCTTTTAATGTGGTACTGATGGCCCACTGTTCAGCGTCTGAAAAATCTTTGATTGTTGACATCGAGGCTGTTTCCTAATTTTTCTCAGTCGGCGAGGTTACCTTAATTCGGGAAAAAATTCAGCCAAAACCGGGCTAAATGACTGATAGTATCCCTAAATAGTGGTCCTGGCTGAGCTTTTAGCAGCGATCCTTAATGTAGTGCATTCATGTTTTCGACACCATGCTTTAACTCATCTGCAGTAGCATCGCGAACTTCTTTTACGGTGATGTTATAGGTGATGGTCTTGCCGGCGAACGGGTGATTACCATCGACAGTCAGTTTTCCATCTTCTATGTTGGTGACGCGGAATATCTTGCTTTCACCCTTGTCATTCTGAAATTCGACCTCAGCGCCGATGGAGTGAAACTGTGGAGGCACGTTATTGATATCATCAGAAAACGTGAGCTCGGGATCATGAGCACCAAAACCCTCTTCCGAATCTAATGTTACGTGGACCAGGTCACCGACCTTATGGCCGTCGAGCGCGATCTCGATCTTCTCGATAACCTGGCTTCTGGCGCCCTGGATATACTGGATAGGCATATCGATGCGTTCGAGGATGTTATCGTCTTCATCGGTGATGGTGTAGACGAGAGAAACAAATTTGTTCTGGGTAATCTTTTCTGGCATGAGTGCGGTATTTGGCTGAGAAATAGAGCGCGTATTTTACACTTTTCTAATGCAGTTTGCAGTTCCTGGAAACGAGGGTGTTTTTAGAGCTTTAATGACACGCCGCGAAGGGCACCAGGGGCACGAAGAAAAACTAAAAAACGAAAAACTCCTAACCATAGAGGCACACTTATGGAAGCGAGCATTATCTGAAAAACAGGCTTCGAATCTACCTGACAGAGCTTCCCATTCTGCTGTTTTCTGTCTGAATACGTCCCTTTGCCGGGTACTACTTTTATCTTTATTCGGTGAGGTATAATGGATGTTTGTTATACAGCTTAGGTGGATTTATGGAATCAACAGGTGGTTGCGCGGCGAGTGAGCCGTTTGCTTTACGGGTATTGGGTGACAGCATGTTGCCGGAGTTTACTGAAGGCGCGATCATTATCATCGATCCGGCCGGGGCTATCCGCGATGGC
>JADFWE010000254.1 GCA_015222915.1 Pseudomonadota bacterium
CTTCGCTTCGGTCAGGATGACAACAAATAACAAAGGCTTTTACTTTGCGTCTCTGCGGCTTTGCGAGAGACATTTTTTATACTCTGTGTATGTCCGCTTCTGGCCATAAGCAGACTAATTACCTTTATAGCCGCCTCAGCTCGACCATATCGTGTTTGATATCCAGCTGCCCAAGCACGTTGTACAAGGCGGCCTGCAGGGCTTCCTCGATTACCGGGTGATAAAACGGCATCTTCAGCATATCGAACACGGTCATCTCATTTTCGATCGACCAGGTGATCAGATGCGCCAGATGTTCGGCTTTCACACAACACATCGAAGCGCCGAGCAATAGACCGTCAGATTTTTTCACATACAGTCGCAACAGACCGCGATTCTTACCGATGATCAGCGCACGGCCCACCGGGGCAAACTGGATCTCACCGATAGCGATCTCATCGCTGTTCAACTCATCGAGCTGAGCACCCACAGTGGCGATATTCGGGTCACAGAAAGTGATCGCCATCAGCACTTTTCGTTTAAAGCGTGCCGTGTCACTATGCACCGCATTGTAACCGGCAACCCTGCCCTCATGTCCTGCTTCGTGCAGCAGCGGGCGGTCGACATTCACATCGCCGGCGATATAGATCGGCAGATCGCCTACCTTCATGGTCAACGGGTCGTAGACCGGGATACCGCGCTCATCCAGTACTATGTCGGTCGCTTCAAGGTTCAGATTTTCCAGGTTAGGCTTCCGGCCCAGACTCGCCAGCACCTTTTCGACCACAGCCTTATTTTCACCTGCTGTTACCTGAATACCATCGGCCGTTTTCTCCAGACTTGCCGCCTCACCCAACCACAGCGGAAACTCTTTACCGATGGTTGCAACGGCAAGCTCATTTACCTTGTCATCATCCAGTTTGGCGATATTGTTCAACTGATCGACCGCAGTCACACTGACGCCCATGCGATGCAGCGACTGACCAATCTCCAGGCCGATAGAACCCAGTCCGATAACCGCCATCGAAGCCGGCAGGTCTTCCAGCTCGAAGAATTCATCCGTGGTGATGATGTCATCAGCAAAAGACTGCCAGGCAGCAGGCACGATCGGCGTCGAACCGGTAGCGATGATGATGCTTTTCGCTCTTATCTGCTCACCGTTCACTTCGACGGTATCATTACTGATAAATCTCGCATAACCATCGATCAGGTGCGCCTCGTCCAGATTATCGGTAGCTCCCAGTGTACGGTCAACGAACACATCTCGCAGATCCTGCACATGTTCCATACTGGCGGGCACATCCAGCGTCAGCGCTTCACCACCATCGATACCCTCACGATCAAAGATGCTCTTGCGATGAAAATCTTCGGCCACCTGTATCAGCACCTTGGACGGCATACAGCCGACCCGTGCACAGGTAGTACCCAGCTCTCCGCCGTTGATCAATACAAAATTATCGGTCTCCCGTTTTACCATCGACATGGCAAACAAACCGGCACTGCCGGCACCTAAAATGGCTACATCTACTTCGCGTGTCATCTGACGACCTCTATATAAGATACTGGAAAACTACAACCATTAGAATCAGCACGCCCGATTGTCTGGTCACAGGATTGATTGATAGAATGATATGTCATTGCCGATGGTAAATCACCTACAAACAGAAGTACTTTCCCGGGCACGACTGCCCGATCACAAATCCCAGTCAAACGTACCGGCATAAAAAAGCCGATTCACACATCATCTGTGTGAATCGGCTTTTTAAATTTTTTTCAGAAAGTAGCTAAAAACTATCTGGACGTCACCTTGTAGACGATATCGGTACCGATGATCCTCAGGCCATCCGGCAGCTTCGGTTCAGCGACCATATCGACTTCAGCATCGTAGACATCGGTCAATTCACCGGTATCAACGTTGTACAGGTGCTGGTGCACATCAGGATTCGAATCGTAAAAAACACGTTCTCTGTCGATCAGCACTTCGCGCACCACACCTTTAGCAGAGAACAGTCCCATGGTGTTATATACCGTGGCTCGTGATACACGGTTGCCTGCGTTGGTCACACCATCGAGAATCTTTTCTGCCGACAGGTGCTGAGGACACTGAAACAGGAACTCTGCAATCTCTACACGCTGGCGCGTTGGTGAAATTTTATAATGTTGCAGCAAAGAAACAACATCACTGCGCCCGAGAGGAAAAGTTATATTCATAGCATTCATGGCCATATTATAGCCAATCCATTTCAAAAAGAAACAGGGAACCTGCAACTTTGTCATATTTATTTTATCGTCGTTTTTTACCGAAAAAAAACCCGAAACCCCATATATAACCTATGTCACACAACTATTACGTCATTAAAAAGTAAAACATTTGCTTAGATACAATCTTAAGATGTTTGGCTGCTGACGATGCTCTACCTGATAGTAGTGTCGGATTTTTTACCAGACAGATGCCGGAGGTCTAAAACCGTGAACCAGCCGCTCTCGCAGTACCCGGCGCGAAACCCTGAGCGGGTCTAGCCCAACAATTTACCTATGCGATTTATAGCCGATATAGGCATAATACCAGGATGAAATACGCGCTCTTTCCTTTAAATACCGTCTTATTTCCCGGTAGCATCCTGCCGTTAAAGATCTTCGAGCAGCGCTATCTGAGCCTGATCAAAGACTGTATGAAACAACAGAGCGGTTTTGTCACCGTATTGATCAGTGAGGGCAAAGAGGTAGGCGCCACGCCTCAGATCTATTCTACAGGCTGCTATGTAGAGATAATCGACTGGGAATCTCTGGAAAACGGCCTGCTAGGTGTCAGCATACAGGCGCGATACCGGGTGCGACTATCTAACAGTTCGGTAAGAGACGATGGTCTGCTGCTTGCTGAAGCGTCCGCTCTCAGGTCCACGCTTGATGACAACCCGGTCTTACCCGAAGCTTTTCGTCCATTGCCTGAAACCTTAAAGCAGTTAATGCACCATCCTTTTGCCGCACGCTATCAGAATGCTGTCGACTTTAACGATACCGCTGATATCTGTTACCGGCTCAGTGAACTTCTGCCCATCAGCAATAAAGAAAAACAGCTATTGCTGGAGAGCGAGACCACGGAACAGATGCTGGATCAACTGGCTCTGCACATCAATGCACTACAGTCTTAACAGGCCACCATTACTGTCTGCTAGCCGAAGCATCCTCTGCACCGCTATGGTTAAGCATAGGTGTTAAATGTTAAACTTGGCAACGAATAAAGCACACATAAATTAAAGAGGAAAAACAGATGGCCTGGTGGGGTACATTTATAGGCGGTACGTTGGGTTTTGTATTCGGCGGACCGATCGGCGCACTGATCGGTGCGGCACTGGGTGGCAACCTCGATCGCGGCATCAAGATGGGCGATGCCTTCGATACCGGGAATCAGGAACGCGTGCAGGCCGCTTTTTTCACCACCACCTTCTCGGTCATGGGGCATGTTGCCAAGGCGGATGGCCATGTCAGCAAAGCGGAGATCGAAGCTGCCAAAAACATCATGGCGCAGATGCAGCTGTCCGCCGATCAGCGCAAAGCCGCTATCCGCTTCTTCGATCAGGGTAAGGCCGAAGACTTTCCCCTGGAAGCCATACTGCGCCAGTTCAAAAAAGAATGCCACGGCAGGCGGAACCTGATCCAGATGTTTGTCGAGATTCAGATTTCGACCGCTCTGTCTGACGGCAAGCTGGATGCCAGCGAAAAACACATCATCTACACCATCGGTGAGATCCTGGGGTTCGCTCGCGGCCAGATCGACCACCTGTTCAATATCGCCAACGGTGCACAGGCCAGCGTCAGCAATTCTTTGACCGTCACCCAGGCCTACAAGATCCTCGGCATCAGCAAAGACAGCAGCGGGGCCGAGATCAAAAAGGCCTATCGCCGCCTGATGAGCCAGCATCACCCGGACAAACTTGTTTCCAAAGGTCTGCCCGATGAGATGATTGCGCTGGCGACAGAAAAAACTCAGGAAATTCGTAAGGCGTACGACCTGATCAAAAAGAAATAGACACTATTCAACACACGACATAGGCAAGCAATGGAAATAACAGGACCACTTAATATCGGTGTTTTGGACAACGACAACGGCTCTCGTGAACTACACCTCAGCTTCAGACCTGAGTTCCGCGTCCTGAACCTGTCGCAACAATCTGAAACCTTCCAGGGATTCATCAAAACCCTGATCAATGAGATCAGTAAACTGGATGAATCGGATGATAATAGACAGGGGATGACCACCATCCTGCAGATCTGTGAGCAGCTGCAACCGCACATCGACAGCAATGA
>JADFWE010000255.1 GCA_015222915.1 Pseudomonadota bacterium
ATTGATGCACACTTGAAACCATCCGACTCATAATCGGCAGGTCGAAGGTTCGAGTCCTTCCAGGCCCACCATTTATTTCCTTTTGAATCATTTGCTTACGTGATTTTTCGCGTTGGACCCATTGACTATAAGTCGGAGGGTCTGAGATGATAGCTTTTAGGCCTCATGAATCATACCCTTTGAATTCAGCCACTTATGAAACCCCTGATGTTTGGACCCATTGACCAATAGTCGGGGGGGGGGTCTGAGATCCACTGCTTATGGGGGCTGCACCCTCGTAACGAAAGTCGTGTGACCTTATAAACCAAATCAGTACCGTCTAAAAATTATTGATAGCTGTGATTACATCAATGCCTGCAGTATTACAAATTAATTCAATTTTAGGTCAACAGACAAAAGACCTACTCTAGACTGGCGCGCCTTCTTTTCTAGCGCATCGATATATTGGCTGGCAAATAACTTTAGATCGATGCTACTGCTTTTCTCTGGCGCATAGATCGCTCGCATAATATCTTTAAAACCAGTCACTAAATCAACCTGCTCAAACTCCTTTAGCTGCTCACGAACAGATCCTTTAAAAGAATCACCTGCAAAATTATCTAACCATCGATAAAAAATACCGATAGCTTTCTCATAATCATTATTCGCACAGGCATTTTCAAACTGTTTACGTAAGGCAACTTCAGAAAGCTGTTCGTGTTTTGCAGAAGAAACAGTTCCACTACCATTTACAAACTTGCACATAGCAAACCAGGCTGCGATTACTGCTAACAAAACAACACCCGCCACCTTGAACAGAGGCATTAATTCAACAAGCCTGTTTCGATCCGTTAACGTTGATGTTTGTTGCGCAGGATCTGCGCCATTGCCCATGCCGCTGATCTTTAACGCATGCTCTTCGAGCTCGATAGATTCGAGTGATCGTGTCTCCAGGTTCCACCAGTGATAGACCTGCCTGGGTAACAGGTACTCACCCGGTTTCTCGAACACATAAGTGATAACTTCTGTTCGTTCGGCAATATAATCGCCACGGTTTACTTTATCTGTTAACTGCGGCGGTTTTCTATAAACGGCTATCCCTTCTAAACTCTCAACCTCAACTTCCGGAAGCATCATGGCTGGAAGGTTATCCGCTGAAAAAGTGAGCGTACGCACCAAGGCATCACCCGGTACCAGCTCCTCAGTGCTTCTATTAAAGCTCTCTTCGACATCAAAACGATTGCTCGCTATCCAGCTTTTCTTATCTTGCATCTGTCCAGAGATAATCTGTTCCGGGATCATGGTCTCAAAAGACATCGGTTGCGTGTTCGCCTCACCAATGATCGATTCGATACCGTCTCCAGCGACCGACAGCTGCAACGGGATGGCGGGGATTTCAAATAGACCGTCACGCTGCGGATAAACCACCAGCGTCCACTGCTGTACTGTCCAGCTTTTATCGCCATCGGTACGCGTCGAATTTACTGCAAACTTTTCACGCTGCATGACGATGGCATCTTTAATCTCGAAACGCCCGATACGGGTTCCGCTGCTAAACCATTTATCCGTAGCTACCTCTATCTGCAGATAGATCTGTTGCCGGGCGATGATATTCTCTTCAGGTTCTAACCAGGCTCTCACCCTGACCTTATCAGCCTCCAGCAGCTCCGCTATCGTGTTCGCTGATGCACTAATACAGACAAGGACCATCATTACACCGAGCATGAAATCTCTGGTTATTACTGTAAAACGATCAAGGCTCATCACTGGCCTCCTCGCGCTGCAACTGCATATGAAATTTAACACTGAGGAAGCGCGACGGGTCTTTCTGTACCTGTTGCATCCATAGATCGTTCACCTGCTCATCCAGCAATATTTGCTCCGCTGATAACTGCTTGACTTCCCGCTCGATAAAATCCTGTCGCTCGACACCGTCAGCTGTCTGTGGTTCATCTTCACCCAGCTCTCTGGAAGAATCGCTATCCTCAGCTTTCTGGCTCGCACTCATCAGGTCTATCTCATCGATGATCTTCTGAATCATGTCGCGGTTTTTCAGTGCACCAGCATGACTAGGTTTTATCTTCAGAACCTTGTCATAGATCTTAACCGCTGACACATAGTTTCGGCCATGCGCTTGTGCATTAGCCAGATTAAAAAAGCCCTCTGCCGTATCGATGCGTGAAAACATTTCTGCGGCGGCTTTAAAATTCTCCGCCCGGTAATACGCTATACCCCGCCAGGCGATATCTTCAAATCTTGTCGCCGCCGTTTTGTAATCACCTTTTTCCATGTAGACCCTTCCCTGCTGGTCCGGTGTTAACCATAGCGACATAAAACGGGTAGCCAGATTCCAGTCATCAGTCATCGACTCTTCAGCTATGACTGGTGCCGGTGATGCCATACTGGAAATTACGATCAGCACGAGACACCAGTGCAAGGTCCAGCCCTTACGAAACCAAAGCAGCATGAGCAAGGCCATGGGGAACAGCAGGTAATAACCCGCATCCACCCATGGCCTGCTGCCATCATCGACGATCACCAGGTAATTATCTATGCGTCGATTTAGGTTTTTCACGTCATCTTTTTCAAGTGTTAGCGACTGATAATAGCCGTCGTTGTTACTGGCGAGTTTTGATAGTGCCGTCGTCTCAAGCGGCAGGTAAACATCATCAGCTGCTGCCCCTGCCTCAGCCAACGAGTCTGTACCAACCCCCATCACCAGCAAATGATGCTGTCGTTCTGAAAAGTAGTTACTGAAAGCTTTACCCGTGTTGGGACTGACACCGTCACCGATTAGCAAGATCGTTCCCGGTACCGGTGAGTCCTGCAGCATCTGTTCGGCGATGGGCAGCGATTTCTCCGGGAACTTGCCTTTTCGCGGCATCATATCTGTGGTGATAGCGCTGAGAAAGTTATTGACCACATCGGCATCATTAGTCAAAGGGATCACGCTGTGTGCAGAACCTGCGTAGACGATCAGGCCGACGCGACCACCTGGCCGCAATGCCAGCAGGTCATGGATCTTCTGTTTCGCCCGCTCCAGCCGTGAAGGCTGAACATCCTGCTGCTGCATCGATGAGGACACGTCCAGCGCGATAACCAGTGCGGCGATATCTTCGCTGAAAGGGGACGGTTGCTGCTTCCATGTCGGCCCGGCCAGCGCAACGATAATCAAGACCATAACTGCCATGCTGAGAGTGACCGGGTTAAACCAGCTTGCACGGCCATGGCGCACCAGCATCACTTTCAACAGGTGAGGCGCGATGACATTTCGCCATCTGCCAACTGGATTACGTACTACTAATAAAAACCGAAAAATCCAGAGAAATGGAAGAAATGCCAGTAGCCACCAGGGTCGCAGCAGATGAAAGTGTGCCAATTGCTGCATTCCAAGCTGCTGAAGATCAAGTGGCAACCAGTCAAACATGTTCATCCTGCCCTTTTGCTGACTGCGCGCGTAACGTCATCAATATAAAAAACAACAGGTAGCCGATGATGATGATACTCAACGGGTAATGATGCAGGCTCTGACGTGGTCGAAAACTCAAGGTCTCATGCTCTTCTGGTTCAAGTGCTGCGATGTCTTTATAAACCTGTTGCAACTGTGCTCTGTCCAGCGCCTGGTAAGAAGCACCACCGGTAATATCGGCGATTGACTGCATAACCTCCAGATCGAGCGCTTCTTCACCGGCCGTCTCCGGGTCACCGATAGCGATGGTATAGATGGTTACTTTTTTACTATCGGCCACCTTGGCGGCCTCAACCGGTGGAACATTACTACCGGTATCATTACCATCTGTCAGTACAATCAAAACACGGTTCTCTGTCTTGGTGCCCTCAAAGAGTTTGATTGCCAGGCCGATAGCATCGCCGAACATCGTGCTCTGCCCTGCCATGGCGATCTCTGTTTCATCCAGCAATGTCAGCCAGGTACGATGGTCCTCTGTAAAAGGTGCCTGCAGATAGGGCGAGTCTCCGAAAACGATAAGCCCCAGACGATCATGTTCACGTTGCTCGGCAAACTCTGCCAATACCTGCTTGACTGCATCGAGACGGGATATCTGTTTGCCATCGCCGCCCTTAAAGTCGGCGATCTCCATGGAGCCGGAAAGATCCACCGCTACCATCAGGTCACGTGCTGATTTGGTATGCTCTATCGGCTCACCGATCCAGAGTGGTTTTGCCAGGGCACAGACCAGCAGTATCCAGCTCGTTGGTACCCAGAGTTTCTGGAATAAAACTCGTTGTAATACCACCGCGCCCTTCTTCGGTTTCTGCCCTGTCAGTTCAACCAGGCGTTGAAAGAAAGGCACTCGGATGGAATCCTGACTTTCCTGGTATGCAGGCACCAGCCAGCGCACCAGTAACGGCAACAGTAATAATAAGAACATCCATGGGTAGGCAAACTCAAACATCCGCCGCCTCGCGATGTTTGCTTATCCACTGTCGTGACATGCTGATTAGCACTTCACTGTCTTTTTCACTGAGTCGCCATTGATCCTGAGGCAGGTAGGCAACCGCTAATAGCTTCCTGCCAATGCCTTCAGAGAACGCAGCACCAGAGTATTGTTTGTCCAGAAATGCCAACCAGTTATCGCCGCTCAGACTGGCGACATCCTGACGCGGATACGCCTGTAGCGCGGTGACCTTAAGATAGTAAGGTAAAACAGCGACGACCTCCTGCAGCTGTTTGCCGGCGTGGTGCTGCACTTGCA
>JADFWE010000256.1 GCA_015222915.1 Pseudomonadota bacterium
GCAAAAAAAGGCTTCTATTTTGTTATGAAAATATTACAATGCGCGAAAAATTCGAACAGAGATAAGTTTCGGGCAATAGTGCCCGAGGAGAGAGAATGATGGCCAGAGGTGGTTACATGAGTGGGATTTTTGGCAGCTCGCCAGTCAGTCCCCTGCAAAAACACATGTCGAAAGTCTATGCCTGTGCTTCCGAATTAATTCCCCTGTTTAATGCCGTCATCAACGAAGAATGGGATGATGTGGTCAAGCACCAGCAGCTTATCTCTACTCTGGAGCAGGAGGCGGATGTGCTGAAGAAGGCTCTGCGTCTTAACCTGCCTAAAGGCCTGTTCATGCCTGTCTCCCGTCAGGACCTGCTGGAAGTGCTGTTGATGCAGGACAGTATCGCGAATAAAGCAAAAGATATCGCCGGTACTATCGTCGGTCGCCACATGACTCTGCCAGAGATCATCCACGAAGATTACATCCGTTTTGTCTCCCGCTGTGTGGCAGCCTGCAAGCAGGCCAGAAAAGCCATCAATGAACTTGACGAGCTGGTGGAGACCGGCTTCAGCGGTCAGGAGATCCAGATCGTTACCGATATGATCACCAAACTGGATGATATCGAAAGTCAGACCGATAATCTGCAGTCGGCTATCCGTTCAAAGATCTTCGAGATCGAAAGTGAACTGCCGCCGATCGAGATGATGTTCTTATATAAGATCATTGAAGGCACAGGACAGATCGCCGATAAATCTCAGGGAGTGGGAAGTCGTTTACAGTTGATGCTGGCAAGATAGGGGAACGTTGTGGATATTATTGCTCAGTACGGCACAGTATTTTTAATTCTGGCGGCGGTCTTCGGCCTGTTCATGGCCTGGGGTATCGGTGCCAATGATGTCGCCAATGCGATGGCGACATCGGTCGGTTCCAAAGCCTTAACCATCAAGCAGGCGGTTATCATTGCTGCCATCTTCGAATTTGCCGGCGCTATCCTTGCCGGCGGTCAGGTTACCAAAACCATCCGTAAGGGCATCGTCGATGCTGATCTTCTGTCGGCTAATCCCGAGCTGCTGCTGTACGGCATGCTGGCGTCGCTGCTGGCCGCCGGCATCTGGCTGCTGATCGCATCGAAAAACGGCTGGCCGGTCTCGACCACACATTCTATCGTCGGTGCTATCGTCGGTTTCGCCATGGTCGGTATCGGCATGGAGGCCGTGCATTGGGACAAGGTTGGCTTTATCGTTGCCAGCTGGGTGGTGTCACCGGTGCTTGCCGGCTTCATATCTTTCATGCTGTTCCGCAGTGTGCAGGGACTGATCCTCGATACCGAGGACCCGTTTGATAATGCCAGAAAGTATGTGCCTTATTATATCTTCCTGGTCGGTTTCATCATCGCGCTGGTTACACTGGTGAAAGGACTGAAGCATGTTGGCATGGATATATCAACGGGTGAACAATATCTCTATGCCCTGATTATCGGTGTTGCAGTTATGGTGGTCGGTAAAGTATTTGTTAACCGGATCAAGCATGATCCAAAGAAAGACAAGAAATTCCACTTCACCAATGTCGAGCGTGTTTTCAGCGTATTGATGGTGGTCACTGCCTGCGCCATGGCCTTCGCGCATGGTTCGAACGATGTCGCCAATGCTATCGGTCCGGTCGCTGCGGTGGTCAGTATCGTACAAAGCGGCGGTGAGGTTGCCTCGAAGTCGGCATTGCCATTATGGGTGCTGGGTCTGGGTGGTATCGGTATCGTCATAGGCCTGATGATGTACGGTAAAAAGGTGATCGCCACTGTCGGCAACCAGATCACTGAACTGACACCCAGCCGCGGTTTCGCTGCGACACTGGCGGCAGCGACCACCGTGGTGTTAGCTTCCGGAACCGGCCTTCCGATCTCGACTACGCATACTCTGGTCGGTGCGATATTAGGTGTCGGTCTGGCGCGCGGTATCGGTGCATTGAATATGACCGTTATCCGCAATATCTTTATGTCATGGATAGTGACATTGCCAGCGGGTGCTATCCTCTCTATCCTGTTCTTCTTTACCCTGAAAGGTATCTTTAGCTGATTGTAGGGTGGGCAGGTTTTATTGTACCCACGCGTTTGTATCGATTCTTTTTGCTTACTCTGGCATTGCTTTTTTTGTTTCAGTGATAAGTTATTGGCAGTTTGATCTTGATTCTGTCTGCTGACTTGTCGTTCGGATTTCGCCCTGACGGCGAGTCACTTTTCTTTCAGTAGCAAAAGAAAAGTAACCAAAAGAATGCCATCCCGACTTGTTTGC
>JADFWE010000031.1 GCA_015222915.1 Pseudomonadota bacterium
CACAATCTCCTTCACCAGCCTCATCTGATAACAGATCTGCCGGCATGCAGGCAGGTTCTGATAAGCTTGTAGCTAGCACGCAGCAACCACCGGTCGTACCCGTGCCCGGAGAGAAGATGGCCGGAGAGGCAGCGAATAAATTCGTCCCGGAAGAGGTGGCCAGGCAGCTGGATAATGTCGATGAGAATGGTCAGGTCATCGATCCTTCCATGCAGAGCGGAGATATCCGTGCTACCTGGATCAAAGCAAGAAAATCTTTTTATCAGCGCAATTATGAACTGTCAGAGCAGAGCTACCTGAAAGTTATCGAAGATACCGAAGATAACTTCGATGCTTATGGTGAGCTGGGTAACGTTTATTTTAATCAGGGCAAAAAAACGCAGGCTGCGGCGGCGTATTATGAGGCAGCCGCTATACTTGTACGTAAGGGACAGGTCCAGCGCGTAAAAAGCCTGATGGGCCTGATGCGCCATCTCGACAAATCAAAGGCAGAGGAACTGCAGAAGTTGATCGACGCCACTCAGAAAAAAGCAGCCTGAACGAACAGCGGCGCATATAGAGGTCTGGTAGAGGCCTGGCAGAACAAACCAGAGGTTAAAAACTATGTTTTATGCATTACGTAATCTATTTTCATTGATCGGCCTCGTTGCTGTCGTCGTCGTCATCTATGGTGCGGTAAAAATGGCACCGATGAAACAGGCGTTGGATGCTTTTGATGAAAAGGCAGTCGATGTGTATGTCGAGATGATGGAGAAAGTTCTGGAAACAGGTAATGCAGCTGAAGCCATGGTATGGAAAGTGCCAGTCAATGAAGATCTGAGTATCGAAGATGTAGAAGAGACCATGAAGTTTGTCGCTAACGAACATAATATTAAAAATGTGGGCGAACTTCCGCTTTCCGGCCAGATTGAATCCATGACAGGCAAGAAATCACGTTTTCTGAAAATTTATATGTTCTGTAATGCGCTGACCGCTGCACAGATGCTGGAATACAGTGATGCGTATTCAGCATACCTGCCTTGCCGGGTCAGCATGGTGGAAGACAAGCAGGGCAAGCTGTGGTTGTACTCGCTGAATATGGACGCGATGATCTATGGCGGTAAACCGTTACCGCCTGCACTGAAAGAAGAATCTGAAGGCGTTAAAACAATTATTTTAGATATTATGAACAGGGGCGCCGAAGGCGACTTTTAAGATGACAGAGAAAAAAACAACGGATACAGTATCGGATAAGACACCCGCTAAGGCATCTGCTAAGAAGGCAGCGGCTAAGCCTGCCGACAAGACCGTCGAAAAGAAGACGGTAAAGGCTGCGACCGGTACCGGTGCCAAAAAAGAATCAACTGCTACGCCAAAAGCTAAGGCTGTACCGATCAAGGGGGCGGCTGTTATCGAAAAAGCAGCAGCTTCAAAAGAATCTGATCTAAAATCTGCGGCCATCAAGATCAGCGAGCTCGATAAAAAAACGGCAGACGATGCGATCAAATCAAAGAAGAGCCGTGAAGATCTGAAAGCCCGTGCACATGAGGCAAAACAGCGTGCGCAACAGAAGATCCTCGATAAGTCGTTCGTCAGTGATAAACCGACTGATCCGCTGGAACGTTTGGCCAACACTTTCGACAGCAGCGCCAAACGCTGGGAGATGGTGGTCTATCCATCGTTGTTCGCCTTCGTTTTACTGGCGGGTTATGGCTTCTTCCTCATCTATCGTCTGACGCATGATATCGCAACCCTGTCACAGTCGGTAACGCATATGGCGGTCATCGTCTCAGATGCGATGCCTCGCATGACCAAAGACCTGAACAATATGACGGGCAGTATCGATAGCATGACCGGTAATATCGATGGTATGACAGGCGAGATCGTCTCCATGTCAGGTCAGATGGAATCTCTGACACCGATGAGTAACAATATCCAGAGCATGACACATAACATCGGCAGTATGAATCGCTCTGTCTACGGCATGCAGCGTGATATGCATGGTATGAACCGGACGGTATCGAGCGGTCCTTTCGGCATGATGAATGACGTCATGCCTTTCAGTTCGAATACTAATGTGCCATCGCCGGTCGCGCCGTCGCCGGTATGGCCTTCATATAATACCTATCCACAGTATCAGTATGCCCCGCGACGGCCGCCAGTGGCTGTCAATAAAGCACCGGAGCATAGCACAGCGGTGAAAACGACAGAGACTGCTACTAAGGCAGATAAAGAAGTGAAGATGCCCGGTGCGAGCCCGGTCTCCCTTAAAAAACCAACAGAAGATTCGCCGAAGTAGGCATCAGCAGGTAGATATAAGAGATGTTAAACCGTCCTGATAAATCGATTCGTGAGCGCCTG
>JADFWE010000257.1 GCA_015222915.1 Pseudomonadota bacterium
AGTTGGCAGTTGGCAGTTGGCAGTAATATATTAAAAACTCAGGAAACCATGTAAAGCTTTTTCTTTTTTAGTTTTTTTGTTTTTGCTTTTAACTGCAAACTACCGACTGCCAACTTCTCTTAAACCCTCGCCGCTCTCATCAATCTCTTATATTCCGCCACCGCTTTCTCCAACCCCATAAAAACGCTGTCAGCGATGATCGCGTGTCCGATGTTTAATTCCCTGATGATCTCCAGACAGGCGATATCATGGATGTTCTGCCGGTTGAGACCATGACCTGCATTCACCTGCAGGCCGAGACCATCTGCATGTTCACAGGCGAGGCTTATCTCGCTTAACAGCTGCTGTTGCAGATCACGGTTTTCCGCATCGGCATAATGTCCGGTATGTATCTCGATAACCGGCGCCCCGGTTCTTTTAGCAGCATCGATCTGCCTCAGATCAGCATCGATAAACAGCGACACTTTCACCCCTGCATCAGCCAGTTTTTTACAGGCTGCCGTAATACTGTCTTCAGAACGGATGACATCGAGACCACCCTCGGTGGTCAGCTCTTCACGTTTTTCCGGTACAAGGCAGCAATCTTCCGGCTTCACTTCGCAGGCGATTGCTACCATCTCATCGGTTACCGCCATCTCCAGATTCATCCGCGTCAGCATACGCTCTTTTAACAGGTAGACATCTCTGTCCTGGATATGGCGCCGGTCTTCCCGCAGATGCAGGGTGATGCTGTCCGCACCGAACTGCTCTACCTGCAGCGCGGCATATACCGGATCAGGGTACCGGGTTCCCCTTGCCTGCCGCAGCGTTGCCACATGATCGATGTTTATACCCAGCAGTAATTCATTCGCTTTCACTTGTTAACCAACCCCTGTTCTCTTATATTTTTAAGTTCAGCCAATTGTACATAATTCGTACAGAAAATGGCCGTAAAATGCCGTATTCATAGCGATTACACCGTTTCTTTGCTACTTTCAGAGGTAGTCATAACAATAAAACCTGTCAGGATTACTCCGTGGATTTTCAGCGCCTTGTTCGATATGCCCTAAGTCTGGCGCTCACAGCCGTCTTTTTACTGCATATCGGCCAGGTTTTTAATATCCCGATACTTACCAGCCTGGAAAACCAGGCCTATGATGCCCGTCTGAAACTAACCCTGCCGGATAAAGTCGATAAGAAGGTGGTGATCATCGATATCGATGAGAAGAGCCTCAACGAGGTCGGTCAGTGGCCGTGGAACCGCAGTCTTCTCGCCACCATCAATGATAATCTTTTTGACTATTACCAGGTTAATACCATCGGCTACGATATCGTCTTTGCCGAAGAAGACATCGACGAAGGTGGCAAACTGCTGGACAGGATGGCGACCGGTCCACTGCGGGATAATACTGAATTCACCGATCAATACCACCGCGTCATCGGTTCGCTGCAACATGACCAACTTTTTGCCGGATCGCTGAGCGGCAGAAAAACAGTGCTGGGTTTCGTCATGGACACCGAAACCACCAAAGGCGACCTGCCTGAAGCCATCACCAGGATGGATGACAAAACACTGGAACAGCTCGACCTGATCGATACTCGCGGCTATACCGCTAACCTGAAAATTTTGCAGGAGAGTGCGTACAGCGGCGGTTTTTTTGACAACCTGATGCTCGATGACGATGGCGTGTTTCGCCGGGTACCTCTGCTGCAGACATACAGCAATGAGCTATACGAATCGCTTGCCCTGGCAGTGACCCGTGCAGCAACCGGTTCACCCGCTATCGAGATGGTGGTCGGCAGCAACGACAGCAACAGACAGATCTCTCTGGAATGGATCACCATCGGCAGTATGGCTATCCCGGTCGACCATAAATCAGCTGTACTGGTGCCCTACATCGGCCCGCAAAAAAGTTTCGATTACATCTCCGCCAGTGATGTATTGAACAAGCGCGCCGATAAAGAAAAACTGAAAGGCAAGATCGCCTTGTTCGGCGCCTCGGCGCCCGGTCTGCTGGATCTGCGTACCACGCCGCTGGAAGCGGCCTCACCCGGGGTCGAAGTCCACGCCAATATCATCCAGGGTATCCTCGATGGCAACATCCTGCATCAGCCCGGTTATACTCAGGGCTTCGAATTCGTCATCATCGTTATCCTCGGCCTGTTGCTAGCCTTCACCCTGCCGATGTTAACCGCCCTGTATTCGACGCTGCTGATCCTGCTCTGCATACTGCTCATGATCGCCGGCAATTATTATGCATGGACGGAACACCAGATGGTGCTGCCACTGGCCCGGCCATTGCTACTCATCGTGATGCTTTTCGCGTTACAGATGACCTACGGTTTTTTTGTCGAGTCTCGCGGCAAACGGCAACTAGCTCACCTTTTCGGTCAATACGTGCCTCCCGAACTGGTCGATGAGATGAGTAAGAAGATGGAAGATATTAATCTCGATGGTGAGATGCGCGAGATGTCAGTACTGTTTTCAGATGTTCGCGGTTTCACCACCATCTCGGAATCTCTGGCACCTAAAGAGCTCACGGAATATATCAATGCCTTCCTCACCCCTATCACCAGCGTAATCCATGATAATCGCGGCACTATCGACAAGTACATGGGGGATGCGGTCATGGCCTTCTGGGGCGCGCCGCTGAAAGATGAGCAGCACGCCCTGCACGCGCTCGATGCTGCCTCCGGCATCGTCGAACGCATGAAGGTGCTGCGAAAAGAATTTTCTGAAAAACAGTGGCCGGAGATATACGTCGGTGTCGGCGTCAACAGCGGCGAGATGAACGTCGGCAACAAAGGTTCAGAGTTCAGGGTCGACTACACCGTACTCGGTGATGCCGTGAACCTTGGCTCACGGCTGGAGGGGCTGACCAGATTCTACGGTGTCGATATCATCACCAGCGAATTCACCCGGCATGCGGTACCGGAATACGAATATCGAGAACTCGATCGTGTCAGAGTAAAAGGCAAGGACAAACCGGTAACCATCTATGAACCCCTGGGGCTACTGGAAACCGTCAGCAAAGATGATCGGAAATTGCTCAAGCAGTTTCACATCGGTATAAAACACTACCGCGCTCAGAACTGGGATGCGGCAGAACGTGAGATCTTCGCCCTGAGTCGCTTACAGCCAGAGCGCAGGATCTATCAGATATACCTCGACCGTATAATGAAATACCGTGAAAACCCGCCGTCTGAAAACTGGGACGGCAGTTATGTTCATGTCACAAAATAATCCCGATTGAGCTATAAGATACATTACCTACGATAATCTTCCGCCACCCGTATGAGAGAAAGAAGATCAGAATATGACATCACGGACGATGTGCACCTCAATGACGTAAGCAAGGTCTGCGACGTCGTGTGCACGATATACCGCAGTGCTTTTGGCGGCTTCAAGGAAACGGCATTACGCACCGCATTCGAAGATTTCGAACGTCTGTTCGACGGCCAGTATCCGACCTACCAGCCCTGCGACACCCTGTATCACGACAAACAGCATTCCATGGACATGACGCTGGCACTGGCACGACTGATAAACGGTCACGAGCGCAGCGTTGCAAAAAGTGAGCGCATCGGTGCAGAACGCGCCGTCTTAACCACCATCACAGCGCTCTATCATGACGCCGGCTATATCCGCCACGAAAACGACCATCGCCATTTTAACGGTGCTGAATACACCACCATCCACGTCTCGCGCAGTGCCGACTTTCTCAAGCACTACCTGCACAAAGTTGACCTTGGCCCGTTTGCCCAGATCTCTGCCAGCATGGTGCATTACACCGGATATGAGATTGCAGCTGACCGTATCCGCCTACCGGATAAACAATGGCATCTTCTAGGCCACATGTTAGGCACCGCAGATCTTATCGCGCAGATGTCCGACCGCTGCTATCTGGAGAAATGCCGGGACCGGCTATACCCTGAATTTGTTCTCGGCGGATTGAATGTTAAAACAGATGAACATGGCGAAGAGACCGTAATATATAAATCAGGCGACGACCTGCTGCGCCAGACACCCCGGTTTTATGAGAGAGAAGTAGAGAAACGCCTGAACACCCAGTTCAACAGAGCCTATAGCTATGAGGCCGCTCACTTCGACGGTGAACGCCACTACATCCATGGCCTGGG
>JADFWE010000258.1 GCA_015222915.1 Pseudomonadota bacterium
CACCGTTTTCGAATTGATGATGTAGCCATACGCTACAGTGATTTTGCGCCGCGTTTATTTAACTTCTGTTTATCGCTCGGTATGAAAGCTAACGACATCATGCCCTCCCGCGCATTCTGCTCTGATGAGAACCAGGGTTACCCGATCATCTTGCTGGCCAAACACTTTGGCACCTTTCCGTTTAATCATGGTCGCGTTGGTGGCATCGTGGCGACAGACCGTCATGGTCCACATGCGCATCACGGTAAAGATGTTGTCATCATCCAGGCCAGCCACGTCGGTTATGAACCTGAAAGCAATGAGTTCGGCATCTATCGTAGACTGCAAACCGAGAACAACGAATTATCTTCTGATTGCGGCGCCATATGTGGCGTGCTGCACTGGTATAAAGAAGAATACGATTTCACCTGTCAGCAGATATCACTGGATCGCGACAATGGCAAAGAAGTCGTCATCATCGATAACCAGTTATTAAATCAGGACAGAGAAGAGGGCATGTTTCTTAACATGCAGCAGATGGTCAGTGACCTTAATGTCGTTCGCTCATACAGTACCGCCAAATCATTTTTAGCCTCTGAACATTTAGTAAAACGCGTCGGTGAAAGCTGGCCCGACAGTAAAACGCCGATCAACAATTACCTGTTCGCTGAATTATTTCGCTTCAAACGAGTAACAGATGACAATGTTGCTAGCGGAATACTGAATCGCAACCTGATAGATGCGATGCCTGAAATCATCAGCAGCCACTATCCTGCCCTGACAGCCGCGCAGATTAATACACAGGTCGAATTTGACAAGACATTCAGAACCATCGTTAAAGAAAAAGCTTACCGGGGGAAAAAAATTGTCTTTATCTCCGGCATACATATCGACATCTCTCCACGTGAAGACCAGCCCTTCCCATTAACAAAGTTTATTCCCTGGGCAGCTTATATTCAAAATGAACAGGGCGTAGGTTATACGCTTGAACAACATGAACTCTACACGGCACTAAAAGAACAGAGTATCGAAAACCCGCACAAGATAGACCTGACGAGCGCAATTCACCAGATGGAAAAAGAGCCTGAGATCCATCTGCATGTCGATGAAGACTAGTTTTTGTAAATCACATCCTGTCGAGCCGGGCACGTAAAAACTCTATCTCATCGATCAACTCTATGGCCAGTGCAACGCCGGCAAGATTAACACCCAGATCATGTTGCAATCTTTTTGCCTTCTGCACACGTCTGACAGTTACACCGTTAAAACACCAGTGAGCTCTCTCCACACCACTGGGTTCGATAAAACCCTCATCCACCAGCTCGATGATGTATTCGGCACGAACAGCACATGCATCACATAACTGGCGCAAGGTCAGCCGGGGCTCATCTTCTAAAATGTAACCACTGAGAATATCTATTGTCTGCTTCACCATGTGTTATACCCCTAACTTAACGCGCGGATTAAAACTGAATGATTGCTGCATCTTTTCATAAGCCGCTTTTTCACTGTCAGTACCGGCTGCTGGTAATGCGACCTGCAAGACCACATACAGATCACCTGCACTGTTATTGCTGGAACTTGCCGGTATGCCCCGCCCTTTGAGCCGCATCTTGCTGCCATTGGCAGAACCCGGTTTAATCTTCAGATCGACCACGCCGCCAGGTGTTGGTGCTTTAATACTGGCGCCCAGCGCCGCTTCCCAGGGTGCGACAGGCAGGTCCAGGTACACATCACGTCCTTCGACATGGTAGACACCGTGCGGGTTAAATTCGATCTCAAGGTAAAGGTCACCGGCTTTGCCCTGCCCCATCCCCGGGTTGCCCTGACCGCCAAGGCGAATATGCTGCCCCTGTTTAATGCCTTTCGGAATATTTATTTTAAG
>JADFWE010000259.1 GCA_015222915.1 Pseudomonadota bacterium
AGTCCGCTAAGGCTCAACAACAGCCATCCGCTGTCAGGTCAAGTTTGAATTAATAAGATTTACCTACTTGCCAAGGTTCCACAAACCGGTGTCTTTCAATGCTGCTGTGCATTTCTTGTCCAGCTTGCTTTCATTTTTCTTGAGGCAGCTAACGATGCGGCCTTCGCCAGGTTTCACCTTAAGACAATGTTTGTCGGCATCTGCTTCGCAGGCTTTGATAGAATAATCTATCGCCATCATGCCCACCTCTAGTGCGATGGCTGCTTCGACGATACCAACCTGACATGCGAGTGACAGATTGTCCTCGTAAGCCATAAGACACATAAATGACTTTTTACTGTTTAATGGTAAACCGGGGCAGAGTATCGCTGCATCGGCATTACAGCTCTGGATGTCGAGATTGACGGCTATCGTGGTGTTAGCCAGTTTGCCAGCAAGTTTTTCGCCTTCAGCAAGGGCAGTGCCTGAAGCAAATACTGCTGCCAGGAGAAGTGTTGATAGTATTCTAAGTGTATTCATTAATTATTCTCTTTTGGTTATAAGTTTTTTAAATAGGGCTATTGAGACCGCGTTGCCTCGTGCAGTCTGCAGCCGACCGGTACTATACCGTAGAAACAGCTTTTGAGAATAACTAATTCTGGATCGTGCTGATCAGGTTTTTGTCTTTATGGAGATGGTGATGCGAGCATTAACTTTCTGATAATAGCTTTCATATTTAACAGCCAGTTTGCTCAGCCATTTCTTTCGTTTACTGTTGCTCTCTTTTTCTTCCAGTTCTAATGCGAGATGGCTGATCACGCGTAACACTTTTAACTGGCTGATCAGTAGACTTTTTTCGAAGTCCTCAGCATCAACAAATAAAAATTCTTTGCCGGCAGTCGTACGAAGTGAATCAAACGTGGCTTTGCCAATCTGATCGTCAGAAAACTCGATGAGTTTTATCCGGGGTTTTGCGGCCGCAAGTTTTTCCAGTTCTTCAAGTGCGGTTTCAGATGAGCTGGCTATATCATCGATCAGTTTGCTGGAACTGTTACTGATGTCGGAAAAAGTTATCACCATCTTGGTACGCCTGATGGCCGTCAGATGTTCTTCGTCCTCAAGAAAAAGTTTGAGCGCACTGTAGCCTGAAGAAAGATGGCTGCTCGCGGATCTATTGCTGGCGCTGACCAGCGGGTTGTCGGCGATGACAAAAAAACTGATCAGGATCGAGGCAAAGATTAATTTGAAAAAAGAAGGCATAAACGGGTGGTGTTTTTTATTACAGACAACAGACTCCTGTGGGCTGTAAAGGTTCAAACTCTGATGGTTAACATTAAAGCAGCAGCTTAAAAATGGGTATTCTACCGAGGAGGTATGGCAGAGAAATAACGGGGTAACTGAATGTAGGAGGGAAAAACGAAAGATGTCTGCAGACTAAAAAAATCTATCGTCCTCCCTAACTTTTTACGCGTTATAAGGTAATGATGCGAACCAGGTCAGTGCCGCCGGAACGTTGCTGATGTCCTGCAGTTATAACCAGGATGTCTCCGCTGCCGGCATTGACCATCTGCTTGATCTCAGCGATGGCGAATGCGATGCGTTCTTCGTCTTCAGGGTTTCCCTGGTATAACGCAGGTATTACACCCCAGTTCATCGATAGTTTGCGTGCCACCCTTTTAGAAGAGGTGACTGCAAGGATAGGGCAGTCCGGGCGATACTTCGATATCAGGCGCGAGGTGAAGCCGGATTCCGTCAGGCTGATGATGCCTGCTGCTTTCAGGTTTGCCGCCATACTGACCGATGCCTGCCCGATTGCCTGTGTTACCACGTTAGCTGGATTTGGTTTGATCTTCTGCAGATAACCGTATTCGTGCAGAGATGCCTCGGCGCGCAGGGCGATCGTCGACAGCATTCGCACGGCTTCCAGCGGATACTTTCCAACAGCCGTTTCACCGGACAGCATGACTGCTGAAGTGCCATCGAGAATCGCATTGGCGACATCGCTTGCTTCGGCGCGGGTCGGTTTTGGATTATGTTCCATCGAAGCCAGCATCTGGGTGGCGGTTATCACCGGCTTGCCGTTGCTGACCGTGGTGCGGATGATGTGTTTCTGTGTGGTCGGCACATCGGCCAGCGGCAGTTCCACACCGAGATCACCGCGTGCGACCATCACGCCGTCAGCCGCATCGACGATCTCTTCCATGTTCGCCACACCGGCCTTGTTTTCTATCTTGGCGATGATGGGGATCAGCGCTTCC
>JADFWE010000260.1 GCA_015222915.1 Pseudomonadota bacterium
GCCAAAGAAAAAGAAAGAAAAAAAGCGGCACTGATGAGCACCCGCGAAGAGATCCTGGCACAGGTCGAAAAAGACGCACGGCTCAATGATAACTTTGTCCTGCTGGTTATCCTGTCCGCCATCGTTGCCGCTATCGGCCTGCTGGAAAACAACCTTGCTGTTATCGTAGGCGCCATGGTGATCGCACCACTACTGGGGCCGAATATCGCTTTTTCGCTGGGCGCATCACTGGGTGAAAAAAAGCTGGTCATCGAATCGCTCAAGACCCTCGCTGTCGGCATAGCCGTCGCCATCCTGTTCTCTATCGGTATCGGTCTGCTCTGGCCTGGAAGTTTTGACAGCATGGAACTGATGTCGCGTACCGACGTCGCCTACTCGGGTACTGCTATCGCGCTCGCCTCAGGCGCTGCCGCCGCACTGTCACTGGTCAGCGGCACATCCGGCGTACTGGTCGGTGTCATGGTCGCGGTGGCATTGATGCCGCCGGCCGTCACTATCGGTTTAATGCTGAGCATCGGTGAATATCATCATGCCAGCGGTGCGGCGCTGCTGCTCGCCGTCAATATCGTCTGCATCAACCTGTCATCTAAACTGGTCTTTCTGTTCAGAGGTATCAAACCCAGGATATGGCTGGAAGCACATAGAGCAAAACAATCACGCTTGCTCTATATTGGTGCATGGGTGGTCTTGCTGGTGCTGCTGTTTATTATGATTTATTTACGCCACAGGGCGCAGTGAAGCAATGAATAGTGCACTGGAATCGTTCCCGACGATTCTCAGTATTTCCTCCATCCCTGGAGGTCAAATAGTGAAAAATTTTAAAAATTACGGCTGATCTGATCTACGAACGATTATTAGAACTCGTGTCATCCGGATCCGGACCATAGTTCTCTTTAAATTTTTTCTTCAACACAAAATCGATTATCTTTGCCGCTGCCGTAAAACCAAAACTCGCTGTCACCATCACGGTTGAGCCGTAGCCGGAAAAACAGTCCAGTGACAGACCTGACACCCCCGGTTTTCTATAGTCCGGATTACCGTCTTTATCGGTATAGCGCTGCTGCTCCGTAGAATAGATACATGGCACGCCAAAACTGTTTTTCGGATTACGGGTAAAACGATACTGCTGCCGCAGACACAGACGCAGTGCTGATGCCAGCGGATCGTTCCATGTACGAGACAGATCATTTATCGTGATCATGGTGGGATCGGTCAACCCCCCTGCACCACCGGTTGTGACTACCGGTACCTTGTTACGTTTGCAGTTATGGATGATCTCCGCTTTGAACCTGAGCGTATCGATGGCATCCAGCACGCCGTCATAACCCCTCTCGAGGATATCCCGCTTATTGTCATCATCGATAAACTGCTCGATCATCTGAACTTCACATTCGTTATTGATCTGCAGGATACGATCACACATGACCGCTGCTTTTGATTGTCCGATGGTAGAATCCAGCGCATGCAGCTGACGGTTGATATTGCTCTTTGAGATCGTATCACCATCGACCAGTGTCAGCTTGCCAACGCCGCTGCGAGCCAGTGCTTCAGCCGCCCATGAACCGACGCCGCCGAGACCGACGATGCAGATATGCAGTCCTCGTATGCGGTGCAACACTTCATCGCCGTAGACGCGTGACAGGCTGCCAAATTTTTCTTCGAAATCACTCATTTGTAAACGTAGTTATAAGTTGTATGTTTTAAGTTTTAAGTAAAATCATCACTGCTGCCCCGTTAACTCAACACTGTCATCCTGACCGAAGCGTAGCGAAGTGGAAGGATGACAACATGAGGCTATAGCTTTATGGCAGTTACCTGCAACTTACAACATAAAACTTATAACTTCTCTTTTCAGGTAAAATACTATTCTTTTAAAAACCGTTCTTCATTCATGAATTCAAACACAACACAAAAGACTCCCCACCGCGTCGGTTTCGTCAGCCTCGGCTGCCCTAAAGCCACGGTCGATTCAGAGCATATTCTCACACGACTACGCGCCGAAGGGTATGAAATTTCACCGGATTATGAAGGCGCTGACCTGGTCGTGGTCAATACCTGCGGTTTTATCAACGCTGCCGTAGAAGAGTCATTAGATGCCATCGGCGAAGCACTGGACGAAAACGGCAAGGTCATCGTTACCGGCTGCCTCGGTGCCAAGGGTGACATCGTACAGCAGGCACACCCGAACGTGCTGGCGGTGACCGGACCGCATGCCACCGAAGAAGTGATGCGGGCGATACATGAACACCTGCCGGCAGAGCAC
>JADFWE010000032.1 GCA_015222915.1 Pseudomonadota bacterium
ACCAGGTGGCTGCTCAAACCGCGGCCGCTGATAGAAAATATATTTTTGTTGTCGACGTCGCGGCTCGCTCTGACGCACAGTTCACACAGTATGCAACGGTTGAAATCGATGGCGATATCCCGATGAGAAGCGTCAACATTGCGTCTCGGAAAAAAATGGGTGTAGTGCGGGCTCAACATGCCGGTGTAATAAGCTACCGCTTGCAACTGGCAGGCACCGCTCTTTTCACAGCCGGGGCAGACATGGTTGCCTTCGACAAACAGCATCTGCAAAAGACTACGTCGCTGGTCCATGATGGCATCGCTGCTGTTATCGACTGCCATATTTTCTGCCGCGGGCAGGGTGCAGGCGCTGGTGTGCCGGCCATTCACTTCGACCACGCATACACGGCAGCTGCCATGCGGGCTGAACTCCGGGTTATGGCAAAGATGCGGGATGTATTCACCGGCTCTGAGTGCTGCATCCATGACGGTATCGCCATCTTGATAGCTAATGGTTTTGCCATCCAGTTTGAAAGTTTTATCATTGCTCATGATTTATCCTGACCAGATTCCAGTGGTGATGGATCATCTAATAAAGGCTCATACTGTATGTGCGCTTTGCTATCGTCACGGCCGGTAATTTTTCTGGATTCTTCCATCGCAGCATCCAGATCAAAAGCCGGTTCGAAACCTCTGTTGGCAAGGCGGTTGATATAGATGGCTGGAAACTTATTTAAGGTATCCAGGACAGCATTTGGCGCGGTAACACCCAGACCGCAATGGCTGCTCTGTTGCATGACCAGCCCGATATTTTTCATCTCTTCGAGATCAAGGCCGGTGGCATGACCGACCACCACTTTATCGACCAGGTCTTTCATCAACGCCCCGCCGACGCGGCACGGCGTGCAGAAACCGCAGCTTTCGTGGCAGAAAAAATGTGTGAAGTTCTGCACCATCGCCAGCAGATCACGCTGCTGATCGAACACCATGAAGGAGCCGCCTGTCGAAAGGTCTTCAAATGCAATCTTGCGCTCAAATTCCGCTGGTGGAATGGTTGATCCTGCTGCGCCGGCTACCTGCACGGCCTGGGTATCTTCTGCACCGCAATCATCCAGTATCTGTCTGATGGATACGCCAAAAGGATATTCATAAATTCCGGGGCGTGCGCAGTCGCCGCTGATGCTCAGTAACTTGGTGCCGGCAGATTCTTCTGTACCGGTCGAGCTGTACCAGTCTGCACCGAATACACAAATCTTGGCTGCTGCGACAAAGGTCTCGACATTGTTGACCACGGTGGGCTGGTTAAGGTAACCGCTGTTTACCGGAAAGGGAGGGCGCTTGCGCGGGATGCCGCGTTTGCCTTCCAGTGATTCGATGAGGGCTGATTCTTCACCGCAGATATAAGCGCCGGCACCGAGGTGAATCTCTATATCGAAGTCAAAATCTTTTTCATCGCCGATGTTGTTACCGAGCAGATTTTTATCACGCCTCTTCTGTAGTTTCTGTTGCAGTGCTTCGAGCAGGTAACGGTACTCACCGCGAAGATAGAGATAACCTTTCTTGGCGCCGATGATGCCGGCGCAAACAGTCATTCCCTCGAACAGGTTATCAGCATAACTATTTAACAATACCCGGTCTTTGAAAGTGCCTGGTTCGCCTTCATCGGCATTACAGATGACATAATGTTCAGCGGCTTGAGTGTCTCGACAAAAACGCCATTTACTCGCGGTGCTAAAGCCTGCACCGCCGCGACCACGTAAGCCGGACTGTTCAACAATTTCAAGTAAAGTCTCACCGCCTTGTTTGAGTAAAGAATCAATCGCACTGCCATTGATAATTTTGTCATCGAGCAGAATGTCGCTGCGACGGATATTGTCTTCAACCTCGAAAAATGATTGCGGCCAGTCAGAAAGACCGGTGCCGGTTTCGATCAGCTCAGCAATTATTTCGATTCGCTTTTCATCCAGCCTGGAAACCACCCGGCCGTTAACCAGTAGAGCAGGGCCCTGGTCACAGATGCCTGTGCAGGAGGCTACATCGATTGTCACCCGTCCGTCAGGTCGCGGCACGCCAGGTTTTACATTAAGTTTTTTGCACAGCTTATCGAGCAGGTGCTGGCTGCCGAGCATATGGTCGGTGATGTTGTCGCTGAAATAAATATCGAAATCACCACGAGCCT
>JADFWE010000261.1 GCA_015222915.1 Pseudomonadota bacterium
ATACTATCTTTGCGGTTAAACGCCTGATCGGTCGTCGTGTTGACGAAGATGTGGTTCAGCGTGATATCAAGCTTGTCCCATACAAGATCGTCAAAGCCGACAACGGCGACGCATGGGTAGAAGCCAAAGGCAACAAGATGGCATCACCTGAAGTATCAGCACGTATCCTGCAGAAGATGAAGAAAACAGCGGAAGAATATCTGGGTCATGAAGTGACTGAAGCGGTAGTCACCGTTCCGGCGTACTTCAATGATTCACAGCGCCAGGCAACAAAAGATGCCGGCCGTATCGCAGGTCTCGAAGTTAAACGTATCATCAATGAACCAACAGCGGCTGCCCTTGCTTACGGCATGGACAAAAACCGTGGCGACTCTAAAATCGTGGTCTATGACCTGGGTGGCGGTACTTTCGACGTATCGATCATCGAGATCGCAGAGATCGACGGTGAGCACCAGTTCGAAGTGCTGGCGACCAACGGTGATACCTTCCTCGGTGGTGAAGATTTTGATACCCGCCTGATTGATTACCTGTCAGACGAGTTCAAGAAAGACAACAGTGTTGACCTGCACAACGATCCATTAGCGTTGCAGCGTCTGAAAGAAGCCGCTGAGAAAGCCAAGATCGAGCTGTCATCAACGCAGTCTACCGACATCAACCTGCCGTACATCACAGCAGATGCGTCTGGACCGAAACATTTAAACATCAAGCTGACGCGTGCCAAACTGGAAAGCCTGGTCGATGAGCTGATCGCGAAAACCATCGAGCCATGTAAACAGGCACTCAAAGACTCCGGTCTTTCAGCAAGTGAGATCGATGATGTTATCCTGGTCGGTGGTCAGACCCGTATGCCTAAAGTACAGGAAGAAGTACAGGCATTCTTCGGTAAAGAGCCACGCCGTGACGTGAATCCTGATGAAGCAGTCGCCATGGGCGCAGCGATTCAGGGTGGTGTTCTAGGCGGCGATGTTAACGACATCCTGCTGCTCGACGTAACACCTCTGTCACTGGGTATCGAAACCATGGGCGGCGTCATGACCAAGCTGATCGAGAAAAACACGACGATCCCTACCAAGGCATCACAGGTGTTCTCTACCGCTGACGACAACCAGGGTGCAGTGACCGTTCATGTCTTACAGGGTGAGCGTGAGATGGCGACCGGTAACAAATCACTGGGTCGTTTCGACCTGACGGATATACCGCCAGCACCACGAGGCGTGCCTCAGATCGAAGTGTCATTAGACATCGATGCCAACGGTATCCTGAACGTATCAGCGAAAGACAAAGCTACAGGTAAAGAACAGTCTATCGTGATCAAGGCTTCCAGTGGTTTATCTGACGAAGAAGTCGATCAGATGATCAAGGATGCTGAAGCACATGCTGACGAAGACAAGAAAGCACGTGAGCTGGTCGATACCAGGAACACTGCTGAGAACGCGATCCATGCAACCGAAAAATCGATCAAGGATCTGGGCGATAAAGTCGAAGCTGGTGAGAAATCAGCAGCAGAAGCGGCCATCGCAGAACTGAAGACAGCACTGGAAGGTGATGACAAGGATGCCATCGAAGCTAAGACGACTGCACTGACGGAAGCGGCTGGCAAGATAGCTGAAAAAGCCTATGCTGAGAAGCAGGCAGAAGATGGTGGTCAGCCGGGTGCAGAGCAGGCCGGCAGCGCAGAAGCTGCTGACGATGTAGTCGATGCTGAATTTGAGGAAGTCAAAGAAGGCAAAGATGACAAGTAATCAGCGAAAACGGTAAAAGCTTTAATAGCGAAAACCACAGAGGCACAGAGAGCACAGAGAAAAGCTTTTGATTGAAACAGCACACGAAGTAACGCTGTATCAATCAAGGCCTCTGTGGCCTCTGTGTCTCTGTGGTTAATAGTTTCTAATTTTCAAACAGTTTTTTTAAAGAATAAGAATTATGTCAAAAGTATGTTATTACGAAATATTGGGCGTATCACGTGACGCCAGCGATGCCGATCTGAAAAAGGCCTATCGCCGCCTGGCGATGAAACATCATCCTGACCGTAATACCGATAATACTGAAGAGTCCGAGGCCAAGTTTAAAGAAGCTAAAGAAGCTCACGAGATCCTCTCCGACGCGCAGAAGCGCGCGGCTTATGACCAGTATGGCCATGCCGGTGTCGATCCTTCCATGGGCGGACGACCGGGTCACGGCGGTGGTGGCTTCGAAGACGTCTTCGGTGATGTCTTCGGCGATATCTTTGGCGGCGGCGGTCGTGGCAGACAGCGTGCACAGCGCGGTTCGGACCTGCAATACAACCTCGAGCTGACACTGGAAGATGCGGTTTTCGGCACCGAGGTGAAGATCCGCGTACCGACGCTGGTCGGCTGTAAGACCTGTGATGGCAGCGGCGCCAAAAAAGGCACCAGTGCCACCACCTGTACCACCTGTGGCGGTGCCGGACAGGTACGCATGCAGCAGGGTTTCTTTGCCGTACAGCAGACTTGTCCGCAGTGTCATGGCAAGGGCAAGATGATCGCTGATCCGTGTCCTGACTGTCATGGCCAGGGACGTAAACAGGAACAGAAAACCCTGTCTGTCAAAGTACCGGCCGGTGTCGATACCGGTGATCGTATACGTCTGGCCGGTGAAGGCGAAGCCGGTGAGCAGGGTGCACCAGCCGGTGACCTGTATGTGCAGATGCACGTCAAGCCGCACGATATCTTCACCCGTGATGATAACGACCTGTTCTGTGAGATGCCGATCTCTATCGGCACAGCAGCCCTGGGCGGTGAGATCGAAGTGCCTACGCTCAACGGTAAGCTACGTCTGAAGATACCCAGCGAAACCCAGACCGGCAAGTTGTTCCGCATGCGCGGCAAAGGGGTAAAACCGGTCAGGGGCGGCATTACCGGCGATCTGTTATGCCGGGTGAATGTCGAAACACCGGTCAAACTGAGCAATAAACAGAAAGACCTGTTAAAAGAGTTCGAGAAATCGATCCAGAAGGCCGGCGACAAACACAGTCCCAAACATGCCTCATGGGGCGATCGCATGAAGAAATTCTTTGATGATCTGACGGCTTAAGATGTTTGTTTTAAGTTATATGTTTTTTGTACGGGTGTTCTTGCTATGTCTGGATGTCAGTTGTTGACACATAGGCGACGTTATTCGTCGTTCGTAAAAAACACCAAACAGTAGGGACTGCATAGCCAC
>JADFWE010000262.1 GCA_015222915.1 Pseudomonadota bacterium
GATGACAGTGACAGGCAATCTATAAAATATAATGGGTCTATTGTGTTGAACTATCAGTTTTTAGCTGAAAATCTGGGTTTTGAGAATGTTCTACCGGTGACAGAACACTGGTCGGCAGCGCCGGATTTTCTGAAGAGCATCAGTGACTATTGTCTGCACGAGAAGCCGCAGACCATCGTCGAATGCAGCAGCGGCACCAGCAGCCTGGTACTGGCAAAATGTTGCCAGCTGAATGATAAGGGGCATGTCTACAGTCTTGAGAACGGTACAGAATTTGTCGAAAAAACAGGCCTGCAACTGGATGCTTTTTCGCTGGGTGGTTTCTGCGATGTGATACATGCTCCGCTAAAAACAGTTCATGTGGATGATGAAGAATTTCAGTGGTACGATCTGGACGGTTTTCCTGATGTCGAAATCGATATGCTGGTTATCGATGGTCCGCCTGGATTTATTCAGAAACAGTCCCGTTATCCTGCCTTGCCCTTGCTACGGGACAGGCTGGCTCAGCATTGTGTCGTCTATCTGGATGATGCTGCCAGGGAAGATGAGCAGGTACTGGTCAAACGCTGGTTAGAACTGTGCCCGGAGTTTGAGTTAGAGTATCTCGATAATGAGCGTGGCTGTAGTATCCTGAGACGCTAGCCTCCCCCGGGGCTTTTAGCTATATCAGGGCTTCCAGCTATATCCTCGTCGCAGTTATAAATCTGTTGGCAGGCTATCTGCATTTACTTCATCAATATCGATCAGTTCGCCGCAGCGCAGATCATAATAACTTCCGATCAGGCTAAGTTTGCCTGCTTTCACGCGACTGCGTATCCAGGGATAGGTCATCAGGTTACGCAATGAATAACTCACCGCCATCTTTTCACAGGCATCTGTCTGCAGTTCCAGTGTATCGATTTCTTTACATGCCAGCACTTCGGCTTTTGCCGGTGCTGCGATCTGCATCCAGCTGTCGATGAAACCGTCCGGGTTGATCGAGTTATCATTCGCCATCAGTGCCCGTATGCCGCCGCAGTGGGCATGACCCAATATCACGATCTGTTTTACCTTCAGACAGGTGACCGCAAATTCCAGTGCAGCACTGGTGCCGTGATAGTCGCCCCTGGTTTCGAACGGTGGCACAAGGTTGGCCACGTTACGGATGACGAAGATATCACCGGGTTCGACGTCGAACAGGATGCCGGGATCGACACGTGAATCACAGCATGAGACCATGGCGACTTCAGGGGTCTGTTTCTGGGCTAACTGCTCCAGCCGGGAGCGGTTACGCTGGTAATAACCGTTGCGAAAACGGCTATATCCTTCGATTAATTTTTCTTGCATGTTTCCTCATTCAATCTGCCGTGCAGGACATCGCCTGCCTTAAGTCTCTACTTGTTCGATTATAACGATATTTGGCGTCATCATGAATGCTTATCCATAATGACGCCAGAGATAAATCAGACTGTTCTAGTCATTATTGCTCATAGCACCCAGCAGGTGCAGCAGACTGGTAAACAGGTTGAAGATAGCGACGAACAGGGTGACCGTCGCCATGATGTAGTTGGTCTCACCGCCATGGATGATGTTGCTGGTCTCGTACAGGATGAGGCCGGCCATCAGCAGGATGAACATCGATGATACCGCCAGTGACAGGGCAGGCATCTCCATGAATACGGCGCCGATAGCAGCCAGGAAGGCAACCAGGATACCGACCATCAGGAAGCCGCCCATAAAGCTGAAGTCTTTACGTGTAGTCAGTGCATACCCTGACAGAGCAAGGAATATGGCACCGGTACCGCCCATGGCGTTCATCACGATCTGGCCACCGTTAGGCAACGCCAGATAGCTGTTTAGTATCGGCCCCAGGGTGTAACCCATAAAACCGGTGAGAGCGAAGACAAAAGCCAGGCCCATGGC
>JADFWE010000263.1 GCA_015222915.1 Pseudomonadota bacterium
AATATATTGTCAGACCCGCAGCAGGAATTTACCGATCTCAATATTCTTTATATCGATGAAGCGTTTAAAGGTGCACGGCTAACGCCGGAAGATAAAAAACTGCTGCGATCGGCAAAGAAAAAGTTAAACGCTGAGCGGCGGCTGCGCCCGAGACCACATCTGGACGATAAGGTTATCACGGCATGGAATGCGATGATGATAGCGGCTTTCGCCAGGGCCTCGTCTGTCTTTGATGAACCCGTTTTTTTTGATGGGGCCGTCAGGTCTGTGTCTTACCTGAAAAGCACTTCGTATGACAAAAATAGCGGGGAACTCTTTCGTCAGCATCGTGCCGACCAGTATCATACCGCCAGGGGCCATAGCAGCCAGTCACCTGCTGAAAAGGCGGGAACGCAGGCCGCACTGGCTGACTATGCCTGGCTGATCTACAGTTTGCTGGAAATAGATGAAGCTGATAAGCGTGCAGCGCAAGATGATAAAGCCAGAAATGACAACGATGAGCAATGGGATGAGCAGTGGCTGGAATGGGCATTAGCGTTACAGGCCAAGCAGGATGAGCTATTTCTGGATAAGCATTCAGGCGCTTATTTTGAATCGACCGATGATGATGCGAACCTGCTGTTCCGTTCAAAAAATATCTATGATGATGCATTACCTTCAGCTAACGCGATCGCTCTGGCTAACCTCCGTCGCCTGGCACAACTGTCGCCGGCGGCAGATAAAAAAAGATTTGAAGCACAGGCCGATAAGCTGGTCGGCAGTTTTGCGAATGTCGTAAATCAAAATCCATCAGCAGCCAGTACCTTGCTCTTCGTCGAACTTCATTAAAAAGATAGCACTCGTTTATGCTGTGCCTGTTTCCAGGGAACCTCTGATTCGGTGTATGTAGTAAAATGTCCCGATGATTTCACGACTTGTTTCAATAGCACCGATGATGGGATGGACCGACCGTCACGCGCGTTATTTTTTTCGCATTATCTCAGAGCATGCACTGCTATATACAGAGATGGTGAATACCGGTGCGCTGCTGCATAACCGGCAGAAAGTCGGCAATCAGAAGCGGCTGCTGGCTTATCATGCCTCGGAGCACCCGGTGGCATTGCAGCTAGGCGGCAGTGATCCGCAGGCATTGGCTGCGTGTGCGGCCATGGTCGAAGATGCCGGTTTCGATGAGGTGAATCTTAACGTAGGCTGCCCCAGCGATCGCGTGAAAACCGGGCAGTTCGGCGCCTGTCTGATGGCGAAGCCTGAGCTGGTGGCAGACTGCGTAGCGGCGATGAAAGGCGAGGTGAAGATCCCGGTCACCGTCAAATGTCGTATCGGTATCGATGATATGGATGAGTATGTCGCGCTGGAAAACTTTGTCAGTATCGTCGAAGCCGCCGGCTGTGATGCGTTTATCGTGCATGCGCGAAAAGCATGGCTGCAAGGACTAAGCCCCAAGCAGAACCGTGAGATCCCTCCGCTGAGATATGATTATGTCTATCGTCTCAAAAAAGAGAAGCCGCTGCTGTCTGTCTCGATCAATGGCGGTATCAAAACATTCGAGCAGATGCAGCAGCAGCTGGCTCATGTCGATGGTGTCATGATCGGTCGTGAGGCTTATCACAATCCTTATATCCTGGCCGGGGTGGATAAGCTGATCTATAAAAAAGCTGAGGCAGAAGTTAAAAGCCGCGAACAGATCGTGCTGCAGATGTGTGAATATATCGACAGTGAGATCAGCCAGGGTGTGGCCTTGCATTCCATCAGCCGGCATATGCTGGGTCTATTTCAGGGGCAGCGCGGCGCCAGGATCTGGCGGCGTTATATCAGCGAAAACAGCCACCTCCCGGGTGTCGACAGCGAAGTGTTGAAGACGGCGCTGGATAAGATGCTGTCGATCTGAGGATGATCAGTGTGTGGTTTTAGCTCAATGCCCTGGTACGGCTAAAAAGAGGCGTCGATCGTTATTCGTTATTCGTCGTTCGTAAAAAACACCAAACAGTAGGGGCATCATAGCCATTGGTTCATTTCGTGTTTTTAGCTTTTAACGAACGACGAATAACG
>JADFWE010000264.1 GCA_015222915.1 Pseudomonadota bacterium
CTGATAGAGATTGCCGCGCTTCGCTCGCAATGACAAATATCAAAGGCTTTTCCTTTGCGTCTCTGCGGCTCTGCGCGAGCAATATTGTTTTAAACGCTTTTAAGGTCTGCTTTGTGTCAACAGCGGTCATATGGCTTTCTGCTGGTGTTACATGTTCAAGTTTTAGCTAAGCTTGTTTAAGTTTATCGCCTGACCAGGCGCGGACCAGTGCCCACAGGGCAAAAACGATAAAAACAGTATGCACCAGAGTGAAATAGGTGATCACATAGACCCAGGTCCAGGGTGAATCGAAACCACCGAGAAGGATCATCAGTGTACTGACCAGAAAGAGTACAGCGGCAGCGATTATATTGATCTGTATGCCCAGCAGTGCATGGTAGCGGTCGATGTCTCCTGGTCGGGTCTTCCGGTAGATCAGCAGCAGGGCAATAAAGCCGATAACTGGCAGGATCGTCAGGTTGAGCAGAGAGGTCAGAGCCGCATCTGATGCGCGTTTTAGCTGGGTTTCATCGGTTTTCATTGCTGTCTCTCATCTTCATTTTACGTAACCCGACCTTACATCATTTTATTTCATCGGGCACAAAAAAATACCGCCTGTAAGGGCGGTATTTTTTATGTTCGAGTTTATCTAAGGAGTTCTGTCTGCGAGCAATCAGCCCTCCTTAAATCTTTACTCGGCTTCTGCCATCTTCACTTCTTCGCCTTTGACGAAGAAGCTTACGATATACACGATCAGACCGATCAGGAACACCAGACCTGCGATCTCACGCATCCAGTAGAACATCTCGACCTTACTCTGTGTCTCCATGAAGCTGATAGGCGTATCAGAGTAACGCTGCAGGTATACCTGCAGGATGCCTGCGCCGGTCAGGAACAGTGTGATGAACACCATAGAGACAGTCATCAGCCAGAATGACCACATCTCCACTATCTGTGCTTTCGCATTAGCAGCCTGCTGGCCGCGCATGATAGGCATAGAGTAGGAGATCATGGTTAATACCACCATTACATAGGCACCGTAGAAAGCCATGTGGCCGTGTGCCGCGGTGATCTGTGTTCCGTGGGTGTAGAAGTTAACCGGAGCCAGGGTGTGCAGGAAGCCCCATACACCAGCGCCGAGGAAGGCCATTACAGCAGTACCTAATGCCCACAGGGTAGCGGCTTTATTAGGATGCTCGCGACGTCGTTTGTTCACTACGTTAAAGGCGAACAGCGTCATCATGAAGAATGGGATAGGTTCTAATGCAGAGAAGATAGAGCCTAACCACTGCCAGTAATCCGGTGTACCGATCCAGAAGAAGTGATGACCGGTACCGATCAGACCTGAGATCAGTGCCATAGCGATAATGATGTATAACCATTTTTCGATAACTTCACGGTCAACACCGGTTACCTTGATCAGCACGAATGCCAGCAAGGAAGCCATGATCAGTTCCCAGACGCCTTCTACCCACAGATGAACAACGAACCACCAGAAGTATTTATCCAGTACCAGGTTTTCAGGGTTGTAGAACGAGAACAGGAAGAACACAGCAAGTCCGACCAGACCTGTTAGCAACACCAGGCTGATGACTGTCTTACGACCGGTAAGGATGGTCATGCCGATATTGAAGATGAACGCCAGGGCAACGATAACGATACCGATCTTGGTTATCGTGGGTTGCTCGAGGAATTCACGTCCCATGGTAGGCAGCAGATCATTCATGGTGATCTCGGCCAGTGTGGCATAAGGAACCAGTAAGTAACCGAGGATAGTAAGCGCACCGGCAACCAGGAATATCCAGAACATCAGGATAGCCAGTTTCGGTGAGTACAGCTCACGTTCGGATTCTTCAGGTACCAGGTAATAGGCTGCGCCCATAAAACCAAACAGTAACCAGACGATCAGTAAGTTGGTGTGAACCATGCGGGCCACGTTGAACGGGATTTCCGGAAACAGAAAGTCGCCCATAACGTATTGCAGACCCAGAATAACGCCAAACAGGATCTGTCCCACAAAGAGGCCAATGGCTGCAATAAAATACAGCTTGGCGATAGATTGTGATTCGTATTTCATGTGTATTTCCCCTTAACCTTGAATATTGGGTGGCCAGTCTCTGGCGATTTTAATGCCGTCAGCATATTTTAGGAATTGCGCGATCTCTTCCAGTTCCTGATCAGTAAAATTAAACTGAGGCATACTGCGACGACCGGGAATACCATCGACGGGACGGCTCTTGATGAAACCCTTGATGGCTTCTGTGCTCTCGCCGAATCGGGTGTAAACATTGCCAAGTTCGGGGGCAAAATAAGCACCTTCACCTAACAGGGTATGGCAACCAATGCAGTCATTGATTTCCCATAGACGTTTACCTGCAGCAACCTCTTCGGTCAGATTCTCTCTATTGTCAGTTTTAGGCAGACTCTCAACCGTATCGACGGTTAGTCCAATAAGTACCAGGAAGAAAAACACCGATCCCCCGTAGTAAATATTTCGTGCCATGCCCTTGGTAAAGGTTTCTCTCATAGCGGTTCTCACTTGATTTGAGTTAATGGTTCACCATAGCCTGGGCACATGCTCAGACTATGCGGATTTGATGATACGGAAGTTATGGTAACAGGTACTTGATATTAATCAAGAAAGCGTAAAAGCAGTTGAACTGTTTGAGGTTTTAAGTGTCGTTGCTGACGAACAGGGTGGTGCATGACCCGGAAAAAATGCCAAAGAGGCTCTGACAGATTCAGATTGTTTCGAAATATATCTATATATGGGTAGGTTTGAGCAGTGTATGAGGTTACTCAGGCTGTTCGCCTTCCAGGCGCGGTGTTTCTTTTCCAGGGCGTCAGTTGCAGACGGTCTTCCTCGTCGCTGACGCCGATCTCACTGTTCTCAAGATAACAGCCGGGGTCTTCAGCCCAGAAGTTGCCGCTTAACGACCAGGCTCGGGTACGCGAGTTGCCGCCGCAGATATCGATGTACTTGCACTGTGCGCAACGACCTTCGACCGGACGTGATTTCAGTTTCAGGCCGGCCATCAGCGGGTCGGATGTGTCCATCCATATATCTGAAAATTTAGCCTGTTTTACATTGCCGATGGTGTAGTCCCACCACATGGTATCGGGGTGCACGTTACCGATATTGTCGATATTGGAGATGTTGACGCCGGAAGAGTTACCGCCCCAGTTATTCAGCATGACCTCCAGACGTTCAGCATGCTGTGGCAGGTGTTCACGCGCCCATAGCAGCAGATATACGCCATCGGCATCGTTGTTACCGGTAACGAACTCGCGTCGTTTACCATCAAGTGCATCCTGCCAGCAGGTCTCGAATAACAGGTCCATGGCTTCGCGGGTCATCTTGTGGTGCAGGTCATCGCCACGGTTTTTATTGCCGCGACCGGCATAGTTGAGGTGTGACAGGTAGAACTTGTCGACACCCTCATCATCCATCAGTTGTAGCAGGGCGGGCAGGTCCTGTTTGTTGTCCTGGGTCAGGGTAAAGCGTAGCCCGACTTTGATGCCGGCATCCCTGCACAGGCGTATGCCGCGCAATGCCTCATCGTAGGATCCCTGCTTGCGGCGGAATCTATCGTGGGTCTCGCGCATACCATCGATGCTGATACCGACGTAGTTGTAGCCGACATCGACGATTTTCTGGATGTTGTCTTCGGTGATCAGTGTGCCGTTGGAAGACAGCCCGACATAGAAGCCCATGTCTTTAGCGTGATGTGATATCTCGAATATATCCGGGCGCATCAGAGGTTCACCACCGGAGAGGATCAGTACCGGTACGCCAAAATCTTTCAGGTCATCCATCACTTCAAACACTTTCTCTGTGTTCAGTTCGCCAGGGAAGTCTTTATCTGCCGAGGTGGCGTAACAATGTTTGCAGGTGAGGTTGCAGCGTCGGATCAGGTTCCAGATAACCACCGGGCCGGATATCTTTTTTGCGGTCGCCGGTGTGGATGCGCCGACAGGGCGGGATGGCCTGTGGTTAGCATCGGTCTGCAAAGCATGCATGTACTGGCTTAATCGAAACATGGGTTTTCCTTTTTTATGTCTGGTATGTCGGTCAGGCTGCGAGACGAAGGCCGGTTTTCTTCAGGATGGCTGAACTGTATAGCGTATCATGTGCTTTACAGTTATCGCCTAATAATTGTTCGATTTTTTTCGCTTTAGCATTTACCTCGTCCTTGCCCGACCCGTGTACCATGGCAAACATATTGTATCGCCACATGGGCAGGTGCCGGGGGCGTTGATAACAGTGGCTGACGAAATCCAGCTGGCCGATAAGGTTTCCCAGCTCTGTCACCCTGTCGTCGGATACATCCCAAACGGTCATACCGTTAGCCGTCAGACCGAGTTTGTAGTGATTGGGTACGGCGCCTATGCGGCGGATGATGCCACAGGCTAACATCCGTTTCAGACGTTGGATAACATCATCTTCGGTCAGGCCGATATTGTGCGCGATGCCCAGGTAAGGCTTGCTTTCGACAGGCAGACCCGACTGCGTGATCCTGAGTATTTTTCGATCGCTATCATCGAGCTGGTAAGCTCCCGCCTCGACATCATCGATAGCGGTATTTTCAGGCACAGGCATGGTCGTGACTTTGTTGTTTTCGTCGAGGTGCAGCCAGAGGCCGATATAAAATTCCTGCTGCTTGGGAAAGTTGTAGACGCGCAGGCTGGTCGTCTTCTCGATCGAAGATATCACCTTAAGCAGTTCGGCCTGTGCCTCGGTCGCTATCACGAACCACATATTCAGCTCGTGCTCACGGCGGTAGTTATGCGCGACCTCAGGGTAAGTGTTGACCAGCGCAGTCACGATCTCATACCGGTTTTCGGGGACGCTTATCGCTGCCAGCGTCAAACCGCCACCGAGGCGGGCAGCATCATAGAGCGGTCCGAAGCGGGTGAGTGTTTTTTGTTCTTTTAAATGCTGTACCGCTTTTATCAGTTCGTCCTCGGTACAGGAAAGTTCTTTTGCAATGGTATCAAAAGGCCGTTCGACCAGAGGGAAATTACCCTGAAAGTTATTGATGAAATCCCGTTCCAGCTTCGATAAGACTATATCTTTCGTGTCTGCAGCCTTTTGGCTAGTATCTGCCGAGTTAGTGGTCGAAGGGCTCATTAATTTTTCTCGGTGAGTGCTGTTACTAAGGTTCAGGTATTAATATTCAGGTATTAAGGTTCAGATATTAAGGTTCAGATATTAAGGTTCAGATATTTAAGACTCAGGCATTGAGGTTCAGGGTTTGTCGGCGTTTTTTATCAGTCGCAGTTTGGCTGCGGCCCTGGTTTTTGGTTTCATGGTTTTTGGTCTTGTCTCTGTATTGCCCTGCGCATAACTTGCACCGCGTTGTTTGAATCGACGGGTGCTGAACAGGATGGTATGTTCGATATCCTGCAGTCCGCATTCGTTCACTATATCTTCAACTTTTTTTGCGACTTCATCGCGGTCACTGCCGTGCACCATGGTGAACAGGTTGTATGACCAGTCGGGGAGACGGCGGGGACGACGGTAACTCAGCGTTACGCAGGAATATTTTCCGATGCACATGCCAAGTTCTTCGACCCTGTCATCGGGCACGTCCCAGACCACCATGCCGTTGGCGGTATAGCCAAGTTCTTTGTGGCGAACCACCACGCCATAACGCTTGATGGCGCCTTTATCGGTCAGCTGCTGCAGCCGTGCGATAACATCCTGCTCGCTCGTGCCCAGCTGCCTGGCTATCTCGGCATAGGGACGACTGGTCACCGGCAGACCGTGTTCCACCGCTTTGATCAATGCCCGGTCTTCGAGTGTGATCTGCAATACCTGTTTGTTCAAGTCAGTAGCGTTCATGGCTGGATCCTGTGAGGTCTTATCCTGTGGGTTCATATCTTGACCCTTCATTTCGTTGCACTCGCTTTTAACTGGAAGCCCAGGTCGATGAAATAATCATCCAGCATCGGCAGTGACATCAACGGGTATTCGGTATGTTGTTCGATCTCATGTAATACGATGTCCAGGTGTTCCGCGCTGGAAGCGGTGACCACGAACCACAGGTTGTATTCGTGTTCGCGTTCGTAGTTGTGGTTCACTTCAGGGAAGGCGCTGATGATGCGTGCTACACACTCCAGGTCCTGTTTGGGGATCGCCATCGCGGCCAGTGTGCTGACCCCGATTTTGTTAGGCCGGAAGACAGGGCCGACACGGCTGATCACGCCACGGTCCTGCAGTGACTGTATGGTCTCTAATACTTTTTCTTCGCTAACGTCCAGTTGTTTTGCCATGTCGGCATAAGGTGTTGCAGACAAAGACATGTCGCGCTGATAATCGTTCAGCAAATGCTGTTCGAGTGGTGAAAAATCATTGATTGAATCTGTCATGATAAGACCTGTCGGTTATGTTCTGTCATGGGCCATGCTACAGGCCGATACGGTGCGCGCGAGAAGTAAAAAATATACCGCTGGGTTTTTTAGCGTCAAACGTTACCAGCTGTTGCAGTGTTTCAGTATCAAAGACGGCTATACGGTCTTCGTCCCGTATCGATGCCCACACCTGTCCGCCCCGTGGTTCGAATTCCATGTGTAAAACGCCTTTACCGGGCGTCAATGTTTTTATGATCTTCAGTGACTGGGTGTCGATGACCTGCAGGGTATCGTTGTTAGGAACAGCAAAGTTGACCCAGATGTTGCGGCCGTCGGGACGTGCCATAACAAAGACCGGCTGGCCATGTACTTTGATGCGTCCGGCCTCGCTCCAGTCCAGTGTGTTGATTACCAGTACTTCGTGATGGCCGACGGCAGGGACGAAAGCAAAGTTACCGGCAATGGCCCAGCCTTCGAGGTGCGGCATCTTGTAGACCGGAAGTTTCTTCTCACCTTTACCGTAACCGTCGAGGATGCGCCTGGTTCCAGCATCGAGATTCCACAGGTCCAGCAACACCATGCCGTCTTCGCCGAACAGGCCGGCGATGTAATAACGACCGTCCGGTGTGATCAGTGCATCGTAGGGATTTTTGCCGATGTCTTTAAATTTGGTGATCACGGGTTTGTTGACGTCGGTCATGTCAGCGACCCATATCTCGCCGGCATCCCACAGGCTGAATACAAATTTCTGTCCCGGTGCGTCGACCAGGCCGATGACTTTTGATTGCAGTCCTTGATCCCCGTAGGTAGCAGGGATGTTGGCAACCAGCTCAAGTGTGTCTGCATCAAATATCTTTACGCCGCCGGGTTTGTAGTTAGACACTGCCACCAGGCGTCCATCCTGCGAGATAGCACCACCGATGCTGTTGCCGGACTGCATGATGCGTTTGACGATCTTTTTATCGATGATATCGATCTTGGTCAGGCCGCCATCGCGGCCGAAGATATAGGCAAACTGTTCATCACGGGAATATACGGCAGAGGCGTGCGAAAGATCACCCAGTCCCTCGATCCGGCCCAGGCTGGAATTGGTGCTGGTCTCAACCACCTGAACACTGCCGTCAGCACGTTCGATGACGATGCCGAGGTCGCCGGTTCCGCGAGCGAATACGTTCGCTGCCAGTAGCAGGCAGGTACCGAGCAGGGCTGAACGCAAGGCAGAGATAGATAGTGGACGGATCACTTACCTGTTCCACTCAAGTCTTGTGATTTTTTGTTCAGCACCAGTTCAGTCTCCATCACCTTGCCGTCTTGTAGCTGCTCGGTAATCCATTCCGCATCATCGCGGCTGAGCATGGTGTTCCATGGCGGCATGGCGGTGTTCTCACGGCCGAGCAGGATGGTGTTCACCAGATAATCCCTGGGTTTGGCGGCAAGGGTCTCTGGCAGCAGTGCAGGCCCGAGGCCTCCTTTTAAAGTCATGCCGTGGCAGGAACCGCAATCATGTTTGATGAAGTACAGCAGTTCGTTCTGGCGGGCTGCGTCCACCCCGGCAACAGCGTGCAGCGAGGTCATCAGTCCGGCGCCGAGCAGGCTAGCGATGTAGAGCATTTTTTTCATGTACAGTCCTGTTCTCGTCAAACGCTTGCAAGTGTTTTATTTCCAGTGATTCCTGAAACCAGTCAAGTTCATCTGCCAGTGAGACGACCTCACCTATGATGATGATCACCGGGGCTTTCATCCGCTGTTGATGTATCGCATCGTTCAGCTGCTCCAGCGTCGTTAAGACACGTTGCTGTGATTCGGTTGTGCCGTTCCGGACCGCTGCCGCCGGTGTCGTGGCAGGCAGTCCTGCATCGATCAGAGAGTGTATCACCAGTGGAAGGTTGGACAGGCCCATGTAGATAACCAGCGTTGAATCAGGGTCGGCGATGGATTTCCAGTTGAGATTCAGCGGCTCGTTATCATTAAAGTGCCCGGTGATGAACTGTACTCTCCGGCTCATGCCTCGATGTGTCAGCGGGATGCCGCTATAGGAACTGCAACCTGATGCAGCGGTTATACCGGGAACGACTTCGAAGTCGATATGGTGTTCTCTAAGTGCCAGAACCTCTTCGCCGCCACGACCGAACATGTAAGGGTCACCGCCTTTCAGGCGTACAATCCTGCGGCCGGCTTTGGCCAGATTGATGACGATCTCGTTGATCTGCTCCTGCGGTACGCAGTGTTTGCCGACTTCCTTGCCGACGGAGATGCGGCTGACGCCGGTTGGGATCAGGTCGAGGATATCGTCAGATACCAGGCGGTCATAGACCACGACGTCTGCCTGCTGCAGCAAACGTACCGCTTTAACGGTCATGAGTTCTGCATCGCCGGGTCCTGCGCCGACCAGTGATACAAAGCCTTGGTTATCCATCAATATCTGCCTCGTTTATGTTGTCCCGTGACTCGAGCAGAGGGAAGAGATTCTCTCGATGCTCCGCTGACGATTCTTGTTGCTGTTAAAAGTCTCAGGTGAGGATAATATTGTATTGCCCGGGCTTATATGTCATTGATTTAGGTCAAGCCGGGCTAATGAATCTCGGGGAATCTCTGATTAAGCATGATGCTTTAAAGATCTGTTGATTCATTTTTTTAAGGTAGATTTGACACAGATCATTTTGATTTATCTGCGAATATGTCTACAATGTGCCAGTCGCTGTCTCGTCGCTGCATTTTCGTCATATCGCCGCCTGGTTCATCGACTCCAATCAATTGTTTTATAAGGAACAACCCGTATGAAATCGAATGTCTGCCGGAATAAAAGAATGTGTATGTTTGGCGTGTCGCTGCTCATACTGTCGCTTGTCATCGCTGTGATATTAGGTCTTCTGGTTGGCCCGACCAATCCGGTTACCTGGGTACTGATCGCATGTCTGGTCGTTATTCCATTCGTCCATAAAAAACTGGCGGAGACTCAATTCGTCGAGTGGAAGGATGATTACAGTGTCGGTATCGATTCTATCGACCAGCAGCATAAGAAATTACTGAACCTGATCAATCAATTACAGACAGCGGTCGATTATTCTACAGGTGAACAGTTCGAACGCGATGCGCTTGATGAGCTGGTAGATTACACGAAAACCCATTTCACTTATGAAGAAGGCTTAATGCGTGATAATGATTACCCTGGTTTTGTCGAGCACAAGCTTCAGCATGAAAAAATGTTCGACAAGGTTAGCGAAGTGCTGGCTAAGTATGAGGAAGACAGCGATACCGCGATGAGCAATGCGGCTGATTACCTCAAGGACTGGCTGATCAAACATATCAACGGTACGGACAAGGAATACAGCAGTTACCTGATCGGGAAGGGTGTGAAATAGGTCTGCTTCGTTGTCTAGTAAATGAATACGCTTTACCTGTTGATCGTGCTCACCCAGAATGGTGCGGGTGACGTCAATGCATCATTCGTTAACACTGAATCATTACAACAGTGTCAGCAGAAAGCACAGATGGTTTCGGCTATATTCATCACAGCAGATATCCCGGTGTTAACGAGCCGCTGTATGAAAAGTGAGTTGCAGTTCTCCGAGTTCGGGCATGCATCTGCCGCCAGCCGGATCCGGAACTTTTATCTGGTAGACACAGACGCAGAAAAGATAGAGATTACTTCCGTTGCAGACTGGAAGACCTGTGTCGAGTTGAAACGAAGAGCATCGTCCAGGAAGGGTGTCTATTGTGCGAGTTCAGTGCAGTCGATTCTAGATAGCCTCAAATGATACAGTCCCTGGCATAAAAAACGACCGGAGCTTTATTGATGAAAAGTATAAAAGCCATTCTTGCCGGCACTGTGTTTATCGTTATCGTGATCCTGTTCTTGCAGCTGTTGTATATCTTTGTCGCTGTCGCCTACAACGCAATGGCAGATGACTTTCCTGTTCTGAATGATATCGCGCCTTCTTTCCGCTATCTCATCGGCATCCCTGTTTTTATATCCGTCATGTTTATCGGCGGATATATCACGGCAAGTATCGCTGGCGAAGAAACCACATTGAATGTCGTGCTGCATTGTCTTGTGGTCGGTCTTATCACCGCTATAGGCATGATCTATCCCACTCTGGGAAATGCAGATATCACGGTCACCGGCATGGTTATTGTCGTACTGGCGCTGGGCGCAACCGTCGGGGGCGGGCTTTACCGGCAGAAGAGTATCAAGGCGGAAGTCAAAAAACTTTAAAAGCTATTCACCACAGAGGCACAGAGTTTGTTTTTGTTAATAGCGCCTACGGCGCGATTGACAAAAATAAATGATTTTCCTCTGTGCTCTCTGTGCCTCTGTGGTGAAATGTTTTTGACCTTCCGCTAACGTTAATCCAACCTGCAATTTAATAAAATAAAAAAAGGTTTTTC
>JADFWE010000265.1 GCA_015222915.1 Pseudomonadota bacterium
ATACACATCGGCACATCAGCTAATCTATTTTCATAGTCGCGACAGCGGCAGGTTTCGATATCCAGTTGCCGGCAGCTTACCGAGGTATTGAATACTTCACCACTGTCTTCATCTTCTATTTTCACCAGACAGCACAGACCGCAGCCATCACACAGCAATTCCCACTCGTCGGAATTCATCTGATCCAGAGCTTTTGTTTCCCAGAAATTATCAACGAACATTTTGATACCAATGTTTCATTAAAAGGCTTAATTAATTTTTCACTTTTCGTTTTTCATTTTTCATTGCTATTCACTCGCCCCAGTGAGGCTGAAGATCATGCTCTATCGCCAACTGATCCAGTATTTTAGCCACCACAAAATCGATCAGGTCATCGATGGTTTCAGCCTTATTATAGAAACCCGGATTCGCACATAACATCACCGCGCCCATGCGTGATAGCTTCAGCATATTTTCCAGGTGGATATCAGAATAAGGGGTTTCTCTCGGCACCATGATCAGCTTGCGCCGTTCCTTTAACATAACATCGGCCGAACGCTCGATCAGGTTATTGCTGGCACCGGTGGCCACTGCCGACAATGCACCCATCGAACATGGGCACACCACCATGGCATCAACCCGTCCACCGCCACTGGCGGTCGGCGCCGTCCACTCATCTTCGCCAAACACATGCAGCTGATCTTTGGCGCATGCATATCTGTCAACGAGAAAAGCCTGCATATCGTTACAACGGCCCGGCAGTTCTATATCTGTCTCCAGACCGATGACCACCTGAGCCGCCTTGCTCACCATCAGGTAAACCGTACAGTCTTTTTGCAGCAGCATCTCCAGCAGACGAAAACCATACTGAACACCTGAAGCACCGGTAATAGCTAAAGATATAATCTTTCTATTTTTTAATTTTTCATTTTTCATTTTTTATCTCCACGGATGGAGGGTATGCTGGAATCGTCAGGAACGATTCAAGTGCATTTTTCATTTTTCACTGCGTCAGCGAACGCAGAGAGCAGCCGCTCGTGTATCCCCTCAAAACCACCATTGCTCATAATCAACACATGATCACCGCTCTTTGCCTCAGACAATAGATGCTCGATGATCCTGTCCGTACTCGAAAAAACAGCAGCAGGTGTTCTGGACGCAGCGACCACATCGTCGAGATTCCAGTCCAGTCCCTCCGGCTGATACAGACAGATCTCATCGGCCTGCTGCCAGCTGTCGCTCAGGCGGTCTTTATGCACACCCATGCGCATGGTGTTCGAACGCGGTTCCAGCACGGCGAACAATCTGCCCTCACCCTGCACTTCTTTCATCGCCAGCAAGGTCTCTTCGATGGCTGTCGGATGGTGTGCGAAGTCATCGTATACCGTTATACCATTCACCATGCCTCTGACTTCCAGGCGACGCTTGATACCTTTAAAATCTTTCAGTGCTTCACAGGAAACTGCCACCGGTACGCCGGCATGCTGTGCGGCGGCGATTGCCGCCAGTGCGTTCATCCGGTTATGCAGACCATGATGCGACCAGTTAACGGTGGCGACCACTTTGCCGTCGAGCAACACCTCGAAGAACTTACCATCTTTACTGGTCTTTCCGATGGACCAGTCATCATCGCCATGCGCCTGGTCATGACGCTTGTGAAACGCAGCCACCTGCGACCAGCAGCCCTGCTTCAATACATCATCGATATCGTCATCATCGCCATTTTTCACGATCAGACCATCACCGGGAATGGTTCGCACCAGGTGATGAAACTGTTTTTTTATCGCATCCAGATCTTCGAAGATATCGGCGTGATCGAACTCAAGATTATTCAGTACCACTGTTCTCGGATGATAATGCACGAACTTCGAGCGTTTATCGAAAAAGGCGGTGTCATATTCATCAGCTTCGACGACAAAAAAAGGATCGTCTCCAAAACGAGCCGACAGACCGAAATTAGCCGGGATACCGCCGATCAAAAAGCCGGGGTTCAGACCGGCGTATTGCAGCATCCATGCGAGCATGCTGGAGGTCGTGGTCTTGCCGTGAGTGCCCGCCACGGCCAGAACCCAGCGCTTGTTCAGTACATGCCTGGATAACCATTCGGGACCGGACACATAGGGAATGTTCCGGTTCAGGATATATTCGACGGCGGCGTTGCCACGCGACATGGCATTTCCGATGACCACTTCATCGACATCTTCGGGGATGTCTTCCGCCAGGAAACCTTCGCACAGCGTAATACCCTGCTCTTCCAGCTGCGTGCTCATCGGCGGATAGACATTGGCATCGCTGCCGCTCACTTCATGCCCCGCCTGTCTGGCCAGTATCGCGATACCGCCCATGAATGTCCCGCAGATACCCAGAATATGAATCTTCATCTTGTAACTCTCTTAAACCGTGACCTTATTGTGCAGGAAACAATAATTGCGATAACGCAACCGTTATAAAAAACATCGAAAAAGACAGCGCCATCGCACCGTACATCTTCATCTCTAATGCATGTTTGAAAATATGCGCTTTTACCAGCACTTCCCAACTGATAAGAAAAAGGAACAGCAGAGACATATTGGCCTTCATCGAATCCGCAGCCACAGGATCTGACAGCACAGAAAATATCGGCCATGAGATCAGGTTAAACAACGCACCGACTCCGATCAAGGCACAGAAGGTCTGCAGAAAACGCTGCCGCCGATCTAACGCCGACAACACCGTGTAAGCGAACACAAACTGCACGAACAGGCCCAGTAGTATACCGACAAACAGATCATCCGGATTCAGCGTCGTCTGCATCACCAGTACACCGGAGAATATATAAGCCACCAGCAACTGCACCGTCAGCGACGGTGAATAACTCAGATCTTGCGGGGCAGACTTTAAAAATAGTAAAGCCAGTAATTTTTGAAGGTCAGACATCTCAACTTAGTGCATAATACAGGGATAACTACGGGACATTATGACAAAAACTCAGCTAACAATCACTCAGCCGGATGACTGGCATCTGCACCTGCGCGACGGTGATGCGCTAAACAGCGTAGCCCCGCTTACCGCGAAGCAGTTCGCGCGCGCCATCATTATGCCTAATTTAAGTCCGCCTGTAACTACCGTCGTGCTGGCGGTGGAATATCTTGACCGCATACTGGCCGCTGTCGACGGTACAGAATTCGAACCCCTGATGACACTGTACCTGACGGACAATACTTCGCCAGACGAGATCATCGCAGCACGCAAGAGCTGTTTCATCAAGGCCCTGAAGCTCTACCCTGCCGGCGCCACTACCAATTCCGATGCCGGCGTTACCGATATCCGTAACTGTGACGCAACACTGGAGGCCATGCAGAAAGCAGGCTTACCGCTGCTGGTACACGGCGAAGACACCGATCCTGATGTAGATGTCTTCGACCGCGAGAAGGTTTTCATCGATAAGACCCTGCGACCGATGATGCAGCGGTTCCCGGAATTAAAGATAGTGTTCGAGCACATCACTACCAAAGATGCTGCCGATTACGTGCTGCAGGCTGGCGACCATATCGCAGCCACCATCACCCCGCAGCACCTGCTGTTTAATCGCAACGCACTATTCAAAGGCGGGTTGCAGCCTCATAACTACTGCCTGCCTGTACTAAAACGTGATACTCACCAGAAAGCCCTGCTGGAGGTGATCCGCAACGGCAGCAGCAAGTTCTTCCTCGGTACCGACAGTGCACCGCATAGCCGTCATGCTAAAGAGAGCGCCTGCGGCTGTGCCGGCATCTTTTCGGCACATGCAGCTATCGAGATCTATGCCACTATCTTCGAACAGCAGGGTGTGCTGGAAAATCTCGAAGCCTTCGCCAGCTTCAATGGCCCTGACTTCTATGGTCTGCCGCATAACAGCAGAACCATTACCCTGATAAAACAGGACTGGCAGATTCCAGACGAATACCCGCTGGGTGACGAAACACTGGTACCTTTCCTGGCGGGGGAAACCCTCAACTGGAAACTTGCCTGAAGGCCTAACAACTATAACTTTCCACAGACGAACGCAGATGAATGCAGGCGAAGGCAGATAAGAGCTGTCATTTCTGTTCATAATGACAGAATAAAGGCTTTTATCTGCCTTCACCTGCATTCATCTGCGGACAAAAAAACATTATGAGTGATGAAGATTTAAAATTAATGTCCCGCCGCTTCCGCGGATTTTACCCGGTGGTGGTCGATGTCGAGACCGGTGGCTTTAACGAGAAGAAGGATGCCCTGCTGGAGATCGGCGCGGTCAGCCTGAAGATCGATGAAAACGGCAAAATGACGACCAATAACGAATATCACTGCCACGTAAATCCCTTCGAAGGCGCCAATATGGACCCGGCCTCGCTCGAGGTAAACGGCATCGACCCACACCATCCTTTTCGTATCGCAGCGGCAAAAGATGAAGAGACAGGGGTGCGCGAACTGTTTCGTTTCATCCATAAAGAGATGAAACAACACAAATGCAAACGCGCCATCATGATCGGCCACAACACCGTTCTCGACCGCAACTTCATCTTTGCTGCCGCCGAACGTTGCAAGATATCACGCAACCCGTTCCACCCCTTCAGCATGTTCGACACCGTTAGCCTGGCAGGACTCGCCTATGGCCAGACGGTGCTCTCACGCGCGGCACAGGCTGCCGGACTGGAATGGGACAGCAGCGAAGCGCATTCTGCCCTGTATGATGCCAGCCAGACAGCCGAGTTATTCTGTCGGATCATCAATCGCTGGGCAGAGACCTCTGGCCCTGTCTGGAGCGACATCCCCGAGCAGACCCCGGATAATTCTGTTTGAAAATATTACATTTTTGACTTACTCTAAGCAACACAGCAATCTTCCTGATATTAACTATAGTCATATCACGGGGCCTCACAAAATCACCCCATTAGAGAGCAGGGCATAAAAAGGGATATCAACACAGTTTCATGAGCAACACAGACCTTTCCATCATCATCGTCGACGACCTCCAGTTCAGTCGTATCGTCGTCAAAACCGCACTCAAAAAAGTTGGTTACAACGGTGTCCGCATGGCAGACAGCGCCACCGAAGCGCTGGCTATGATCGAGCAGAAACGTGCTGACGTGGTGCTGGCCGACTGGATGATGCCGGAGATGGACGGCCTGGAGCTCACCGAACACATCCGCCAGCGAGATGAAGAGAATGGCACCTATACCGCCATCATCCTGTTTACCGCCCACGACGGTGTCGAATACCTGGTTAAAGCCTTTGAACACGGCGTTGATGATTACCTGTGCAAGCCGCCGAATCCCCAGGAACTCGCCGCCCGGGTCAATGCTGCCGCGCGCGTCGCCTCATTGCAGAACGATCTACTTGAAACCTCGCGCCAGCTGGAAAAAACCATCCGTAACCTGAAGAAGATGGCGCTGATCGATGAGCTGACCGGCGCGGGAAACCAGTCTTTCCTGATGAAAAATCTGAACTCACACCTGCTGGAAGCCTCGACCCGGCGTGGCGGTGTCTGCATGGCAGTGGTCGAACTGCGAGAGCTGGAAAGCATCACTGCCGCCCACGGCAGTTTTGTCGCCGACGAGATCATGATCAGCCAGCACCGACGCTTACGCCGCGCTGTAAGGCCCACTGACGTGGTTGCCCGTATGGACGACAACTGCTTTGGCATCATCATGCATCACACCAAGTTCAAAGACTATAAACCGTCTTCCATAGAGCGCATCCTGAGCATGATCAATCACCGTCCTTATAAAACATCGGCTGGCAACCTGTCGCTGACCGGCAATATCGGGGTACAGTATTATCGCGGCGATGAACCCAAGATCGCCGAGTTTGAGATGTTGCGCCAGGCCGAGATAAAACTCGAACAGGCAAGGCGCGATCCAGCTGCCAGCATAGCTTATTGATATACCATAGTTGGCAGTTGGCAGTTGGCAGTTGGCAGTTGGCAGTTGGCAGTAAAAGCATAAAAAATTCACACAAAAAAGCCACTCATTCGAGTGGCTTTTTTGATTTTGATCTGAGCTTATCCTACGGAAGCATTATGCACTCGCATCGTCGATCATCTTCTTCAGATCACCGCTTTCGAACATCTCCAGCGTGATGTCACAGCCGCCGATCAGCTCACCATCGACATAGACCTGCGGAAAAGTCGGCCAGTCAGCATAACGCGGTAGATTCTGAAAGATCTCAGGATCAGCCAGTACATTGCAATAAGCAAACTCCTTACCGACCTGTTTCAGTGCTTCTACGGTACGACCGGAAAAACCACACTGCGGAAACTGCGGCGTACCTTTCATGTAGATCATCACCTTGTTGCCTTTAACCTGCTCATCAATTCTGTCTAATACATCTGCCATATCAAATACCTGTATTCATTATCGTATCGGGGAATTATACCCCGAGTCGCCCAAAATAAACCCTAACTACTGCTGGGTAAAACAGATAATGGGGTTAAACCAAAAGATTTCAAGACCAATCCGTAGGTCGGGTTAGCGAACCGTAATCCGACAATACACGGTCAGCACACCCATTATTTGCTGATATTTTGTTGCCACCACAGTTCAAGTGCGGCCAGATGCCATAACTTGCTGCCCTGTAGGCGGGTATGGTAATCATCCGGGTTTGCCAACAACTTCTCTACGTAAGCCGGGTTATACAGACCACGCTGCTTCGCGCTGTCGCACAACAGGATCTCTTTCATGAAGTCGAGAAACTCGCCGCGCACGTATTTTAACGCCGGCATCGGGAAATAGGCTTTGCTGCGATTCACCACTTTGTCTGGCAGAAAACCGCG
>JADFWE010000266.1 GCA_015222915.1 Pseudomonadota bacterium
CAACTATTAATATCATATCCTTGAGTATACAGTAAATGTTCTTGATGTGAATACATGTTGAAACACATGATAAGTTAATGTTATATATAGGTTTTTTGTACTTAAGCCCGTTAGTAAAAGCTATGCGCTTTAGTGCAAATCTTTAGCTGCTGCACATGTTTGCTGGAAGTGTTTGAAGGAAAAGAGCTGTCAATGCTCATAAAGAAAAGCAGGATTATCTTAGACATCGTGCGCATGAGCCAGCTCCTGGCTCTCGATACACATCCTTCTATAGCCCCGCATTGAGCGGGAGATCAATGATGATCGCAAAAGCCAGGTACTGACACATCGATCTTTTTATCGGCTGATTGTTCATCTACCCAGAAATATACTTCGGTACTGGCGGGGTCACATGACTGACAGCTGGTGCCGCAGGATGCGGTGGCCGAGCGCCTTTCGACTTTTCCTTTGCGTATCCACACATCCAGCATGCCGCGCACAGCATCGGCATCGGTGTCGAAATGCAGAGCGATATCGCTGAGCGTGCACTGACCGCGTTGTTTTAGATAATCACGTATCTGCGATAAGATCATGAGCAGCCTCTATGCACTCTGCTCTGAAGTCTGAGCGTTGACCGTTTCTGTTTTATGCCCCCAGCGCCGTAATCCGTAGATCAGAGCCCCGGAAAAGATAACCGTGCCGCCTAACCACAGGCTGGAGAATGTCGGGTGCTGGGAGAAGGTGCTGACCTGGTAAAAACCACTGGCGGTGACATAGGCGATAGTCGTCGTCCATGCCGCGACGAACACCGCCCATGACGTACCTGCTTCGCGTTGGATAGCACCGATGGTGGCAGCGCAGGGAAAATACAGCAGTACGAACAGCAGGTAGGCAAAGGCGCCGGCCTGACCGTCAAAACGTTTTATCATGGCGCCGAAAGTAGCGTTGCTCACTTCCTGTTCTGCAGCTGCTGCATCAAGAGATTCGATATCACCGACATTCATCTGTAGCGGATCGATGAAGGCATCACCGATGGTAGCGAGGTTTTCCGGTACCGTTGCGGCAGCGTCACTTATGGACTGCCAGAAATCAAAAGTTTCTTCCGTTATGATATGGCCGGCATCTTCTCTCGCCAGCTGTGTATACAGGGTATCGAGGGTGCCGACGACGACTTCTTTTGCCAGCACGCCAGAGATGATGCCCAATACGGCGGGCCAGTTATCTTCCTCGATGCCCATAGGTGAAAATGCCGGTGTAATCTTTTTGCTGAAGACGGAAAGTACGGAATCATTACTGTTTTCATGGCCGATAGAACCGTCGGTACCGATAGCGTTGAGCACGTTGATGATCAGCACCATGACGACGATGACCTGACCGGCTTCCTTGATGAACAAGCGGACACGGTCCCAAGTACGCAGAGAGATGCCTTTCAGTGTCGGCATATGATAGGGCGGCAGCTCCATCATGAAGCCGCTGCTCTCACCAGAGAGGATCGTGCGTTTCATCAATAAGCCCGTGAGCACGGCTACCGATATACCGATGAGATAGAGTGCGAACACCAGGTTCTGTCCGTTGCTGGGGAAAAATGCAGCGGCGAATAATGCGTACACGGGTAAACGCGCACCGCAGGACATGAACGGGTTCATCAGGATGGTGAGTTTGCGTTCGCGTTCATTCTCCAGTGTGCGGGTAGCCATAACGGCCGGTACGTTGCAGCCGAAGCCGACGATCAGCGGTACGAAAGCTTTACCGGGAAGGCCGATGCTGCGCATGAACCTGTCCATGACAAAGGCCGCGCGTGCCATGTAACCGCTATCTTCTACGGCGGACAAAAACAGGTACAGTGCGGTAATGATCGGGATAAAGGTGGCGACGACCTGGATGCCGCCGCCCAGGCCATCGGCCAGGATGATGCGCAGGAAATCGGGCAGGCCGATGGCTGCCAGGATCTCAGAGAAACCATCGACGAAGATAGCACCGGCGATGCCATCGAAGAAATCGATAAAGGCGCCACCGAAGTTGATGGTGAACATGAACATCAGGTACATCACCAGCAGGAAGAACGGGATACCGAAGATCTTGCTCAGTACAAAGCCGTCTATCCGGTCGGTGATGGTTTTACCGACTTTTCCTTTCTCCTGCATGACCGTCTGCGCCAGCATGTGGGCGTGGTTAAAACGGCTGTCGGCGATGTGGATATCGGCGTCTTCGCCGGCACGTTCTTCGATGGCTTTTTTCCACCGGTCTACTTCATCGAGAACCGATGCGCCGCATTGATCTTTTGCACTGTTATCACTTTCCAGCAGTTTCAGTGCCAGCCAGTGCAGGTTATCTTCGGTCGCGGTGCTGCATTTTCTCAGTTTCGGCATCAGGTCGGCGATGGCCTGTTCGACGACTTCATCGTGCGCCAGCCGGAAGCCGCCAGTGTGCTTGCCGGATGTGATATCGAGTATCTCCTGCTTGAGCTCGTTGATGCCCTCACCGCTGATGGCGACGATAGGGATAACCGGGCAACCTAATTCCTGAGAGAGTTTATCGGTATCGATGGAGATGCCGCGTTTGCGTGCCACGTCCATCATGTTCAGTACCAGTACGATGGGTACGCCCATCTCCAGTAGCTGAGCGGTCAGATAGAGGTTGCGTTCCAGGTTGGCGGCGTCGAGTACATTGATGATGAGGTTGGCATCGCGAGATAACAGGTAATCGCGGGTAACTTCTTCATCGATAGAGCTGGCATCAAGCGAATAGATACCGGGAAGATCGTAGACGGTGACCGTTTTATTATCCAGCTTAAAGAAACCCTGCTTGCGGTCGACCGTAACGCCGGGCCAGTTACCTGTTTTCTGGCGGATGCCGGTGAAGGTGTTGAATAGTGCCGATTTTCCGCAATTGGGGTTGCCGGCGATAGCGATGGTCAGTTCATTGTTACCTGGCGCGCTATTTTTGGAAATGTCGGTTTCATCTGAATTTTTACAGCAGCCCATAATGATCTGATCTCGATGTTAGGGGCGACTAGGTGTCGAGGGAGCTGTCTAAGGGCTCAACGAGTAGCATCTCAGCCATGCCGGGTCCCAGGGCGACGCGTGTTCCTGCGTTCTGTATGACCACGCTCCTGCCTCGGTGATTGAGCATGTTGACCACAGTGCCGACACGCAGGCCCAGAGAAAGCATACGGCGTACCGTTGTTTTATTACCTTCTATGGAACAGATTCGCCCGCTATGGCCATTTTTCAGGGCAAGCAGGCTGGTTGCAGGTTGCGTTTCAGTCATAGGGTTCGTGTGTGCAGGTTCGTTCAGTTAAAGAGAATAGTTCTCATTCGTGATTAGGTAATATTAGACCTATCTTAATTAGAATGCAATCAGCCCATATTGGGTACAAGTTGGCAGGGCGGTATATACTCGAGGAAGCTCTGATTAATTCTGAATGAAGTAGAGCTTCCTTAACTCGTTGATAACCAATAGCTGCTGACCGATAACCGAATAACGGGCGGCATAACCGAAGGATCTAATCTGTGCGTTTACGATACTCCCTGCAACTGACCATCAGCACACTCTTTATCAGTATAATTTCCATACTGGGTTTTATCTTAATCTACCAGGGGTTTAGCAAAACTTCCGAGATCATGCTGAATTCTGCAGCTGACCTGTATGGACATATTTCTGATGAGCTGGAACTGGATATCAGAAATACCTATGATCCGGTACTCGGTGCGTTACAGCACCTGCAGTCATCCCCGGTAATTCAGGCCGACAATTTTGTACAGCGTAAAAAAGAGCTGCCGGTATTAAAATCCATGCTGGTTTCCGCTCCTTCTGCTTCATCGGTGGGTATCGCTTACGCCGATGGCGATTATTTTGGCGCTATGCTGGTCAATAGTGAAGTGATGCGGGAAAAATACCAGGTGCCTGCGCGTGCGGTGATAATGCTGCGTTACCTTAATCGATCTGATTCGGCGTCCGGCTCGAAAACCGGGGAAGCCGAACCTGGCTTTAAGAGCAATTTTATCTACAGCATTTTTTACGATGATGAGCTGAACGAGATCAGCCGTAATGCAGGAGAAGCTTCAGACTTTGATCCGCGTCTGCGACCCTGGTACCAGTCGCAGGAAGATGAAAAAGTTGGCAAGATAATCCGGACATCGCCCTACGTTTTTTATGACAGCCAGGTCGTAGGTCTAACCATCAGTGGAAAAGCCAGTGAAGACGTGGTGGTGGCTTTCGATATCACCCTTAACGATATATCGAAGACCATAGGCAAGTACCGCAATACGCCCAGTGCGCAGGTCGTGCTGATCGATGAGGCCGGCAAGACCATCGCCTATGATGACCGGGAAAAACTGTTTATCTCGCAACAGGTCAGCAGCGATAATACAACACTGAAACTGGCACCGTACACACAGCTGGGTAGCGGGGTACTATCGTATATCGGTGAGCGTATCCAGGTAAAACAGCAGAAGCTGGATTTTGAATACGGATCTCAACGCTGGATAGGCAGTGTTCGTAATGTCGGTAAGAACGGTGATCTGTATGTTTTGATGCTGACGCCGGTAGCAGAACTGGTGAAGGACGCATTGCTTATCCGGAATGAACAGTATTCGACAGCCCTGTTGATACTGCTGCTGTTTATTCCGGTTGTCTGGTTGACCGCAAAAAAAATATCAACACCGTTATACCTGCTGGCTAATGAGGCAGAAGCGATCTCACGCTTTGATTTTAATGTGACTGCGCAGAAGAGCTCCTATATCAAAGAAGTGAATGATCTGGATACGGCGATGGATATGATGAGGACCACCATCAATAAATTTATAACGCTGATCGACTCGCTGGCCGGTGAACAGGACCTGAATGCTCTGATAAAAAATATTACCTGTGAGACGAAGTCGATCAGTCATTCTGATGCAGCGTTAATCTACCTTATGGATGAAAATGACGATTTGCTGAAAGCCGATTTTTTGTGCGGTAACAATAATCAGTCATTACCGACAGAACAGTTTCCAGATCTGTCGCTGGCCGAGAGCAAAGCCTTGTTTGCAGAAGGTGATGACAGCAAGAGTAAAGTCATCAAGTTAGATGCGGCTGCTAAGAATAAACTAACGCCGCTGTTGCAGGCACTGGGTGAAGATGAATTGAGCTGTATCGTCTTGCCGTTGAAGAATCGTAACCAGGATGTGGTGGGTATGTTATGTCTCATCTACCGGCCGGATGGCAGGGCCTCCGAGGTATCGAATATCGAGTTCATAGAAGCATTGTCTGGTTTTGCGGCGGTAACACTTGAGAGCCGACAGTCGCTGAATATGCAGGAAGCATTGCTGCAGTCTTTCATCGAACTGATCGCCGGCGCGATCGATGCCAAATCGCCTTATACCAGCGGCCACTGTGAGCGTGTGCCGGTTATCACCATGAAGCTGGCAGAAGCGGCATGCCGTAGTCAATCTGAAAAATTCAGCGATTTCGACCTCGATGAAAAACAGTGGAAAGAACTTAAAACCGCCTGCTGGCTGCATGACTGCGGCAAAGTCACCACGCCGGAATATGTGGTCGATAAAGCCACCAAGCTGGAGACGATATATGACCGCATACATGAAGTCAGGACCCGTTTCGAAGTGCTGAAACGTGATGCTGAGATAAACTGCTGGAAACAGATAGCAGATGGTGGCGACAGGTCAGCTCTGCTCGCGCAGCTGGAGGTAGAGCATAAGGCGCTGGATGATGATTTTGCATTTATCGCTGAGTGTAATATCGGTGGCGAATTCATGAGTGATGACAAGATCGAAAGACTGCAGTCGATAGCAGGAAAGACCTGGTCGCGCACGATGAGTGATTCTCTGGGTATCTCGTGGGAAGAGCAGAATAGAAAAGGCGATACCAGCGAGATCTTACCGGCAACAGAAAAAGTATTGTCTGATAAAGCCGAACATCTGATCGCAAGACGTGAGAGTGACCGGATGCCGGAAGATAACGAGTGGGGCTTTAAAGTTGATACGCCGGAGTATAAATATAACCGCGGTGAGTTACATAACCTGTGTGTGCAGCGTGGAACCCTGAGCGAAGAAGAGCGTTATATGATCAATGGTCATATGATCGAGACCATTAAGATGTTAAATAAATTGCCATATCCAAAAAGTTTGCGGGATGTACCGCTGATTGCAGGAAGCCATCATGAAACCATGGACGGCAAGGGTTATCCCAGGCGCCTGCAGATGAGCGAGCAGCCACTGACCTCGCGCATGATGGTGATCGCTGATATCTTCGAAGCACTGACTGCTTCTGACCGGCCTTACAAAAAAGCCAAGACGTTAAGTGAATCGCTGCGCATATTAAGTTTCATGCGCAACGATAAACATATCGATGCGGATCTTTTTGACCTGTTTCTAAGCAGCGGCGTATATATGGATTATGCAAAAGAGTTTCTTAAAGAAGAGCAGGTCGATGACGTCAATATCGAGGACTATATGTCATGATGATAAAAGGTGATAGCCTAAGATGATCGGTAGTGAGTCATTGTTGATATGGGGTATGGTGTTCGGCTCTATCGGTCTAGGTTTTTTTATCTATGGAAAAAAGCAGAAAAAACCTGTCCCGTTTTCTGTGGGTATCTCCCTGTTCGTCTTTCCGTATTTTGTGACAACACTGACTCAGATGTTAATCGCAGGCACTGTCCTGATGATATTGCCGTATTTCATAAGGACGTAATCATGTTAGATAAAAGGAAGAGATACCTCGCCGCTATTCTGCTGGCTCTAGCTTTGGCAGTGCAAGATGCCAACGCTGGTGATGTTGATATCATCGCGGCTGATTTTCATGCAGACGGGCAAGGGCGCTGGACGGTAAACGTAACCTTGAGACATCAGGATACCGATTGGGAGCATTATGCAGATAACTGGCAGGTGGTCGATGAAAAGGGAAAGGTTCTCGGTGACCGTGTATTGTTTCACCCTCATATCAATGAGCAGCCGTTTACCCGTAGCCTGAGTGGCGTGCAGATTCCAGAAGATACATCAGTCGTCTATATAACTGCACATGATAAAAAGCACGGCTGGACAGATAACCGCCTGCGGGTTGATTTAGCGAAAACTAAAATGGGGCGCTTAAAAGTAACTTCTGAACAATAGGGTAGTGATATCACCCCGGTATCTCTGCTCTGCTGACGATTAACGGGTTTTCTTCTCGCCTGACTGGCTACGGAGCTGCGCCAGGAATAACGCCGTAGCCTAATATTATCTGATGCTCTCAGCACAGGCAAAACCGCCTGCTGATCAAATATCCTGTCTACCGGTTTTAATCTAAACGCAATCTCCCTCACTTCTCACTGCCATCGCCGCTTAATATATGCTTGACCATATATATGTTTAGGCGTATATTGTATGCGTAATAAATGAAGCTGAAGCTTTTTCTAAAGTAGGTAAGCCGTTATTCAACGAGGACAGCTTATGTTTGATGATTTTGCCAGTCTGCTTGTCTATCAATGGCTAGGGCTTGATCCTGCCGGTCATACGGGCGCTGCCGTACATTTTTTCGTGATGGACACAACGAAGATATTTTTCCTGTTGTTCATCATCATTTATATCATGGGGCTGTTACGAGCCATGCTCAGTCCGGAGCGGGTACGTGAATATGTACGCGGCAAACCAAAATGGCTGGCGAGAACACTGGCCATCATACTGGGAGCTGTCACCCCGTTCTGCTCCTGCTCTTCGGTCCCCCTGTTTATCGGCTTCGTGGAAGCGGGTATCCCGCTTGGTGTGACCTTTTCATTTCTGATCGCCAGTCCGATGATCAACGAAGTGGCCGCCGTCATCCTGGTTGGCATACTCGGCTGGCAGCTTGCCGCCTTATATATCGGTGCCGGACTCGTCGTTGCTTACGTGGGCGGTGTGGTCATGGAGCGCTTTAAACCAGAACGGTGGGTAGAAGATTATGTCTGGAAAATTCAGATGGGTGAGTCACAGGTGATTGCGGCCGATAATTCACTCTCAGGCCGTCACCGTTTCGCCATCGGCGAAGTAAAAGAAATTGTCGGTCGTATCTGGAAGTGGGTGTTTGCCGGTGTCGCGCTGGGCGCTTTATTCCACGGTTATGTGCCCGAAGCCTGGGTGGTCGAATACCTCGGTGGTAAAGATAACTGGTTTGCTGTCCCTGGCGCCGTAATACTTGGTGTACCCCTGTACTCCAATGCCACTGGCGTGATTCCACTGGCCGAAGCGATGCTGGGCAAAGGTGTCGCCATCGGTACCACGCTGGCATTGATGATGAGTATCGCCGCCTTGTCACTGCCGGAGATGTTGATCCTGCGCAAAGTTATCCGCTGGCCTGCGCTGGCGATTTATGCATCCGTACTGGCCGTTGCTTTCACCCTGGTCGGCTGGATCTTTAATTTTATTACATAACGACTTTGTGAGGTTTTTATTATGTCTAATCAACCCCCGTTACATTCATCCATCATCGCCATGGTTTCATTGGCATCGGGAATCGCATCAAGACATCCCGATATGGGCTTATGTCAGCTTGAGCGCCTGCGCAGTGCAGGCGTGCCCGAACAGCAGATTGATACGGTTATCGAGATCGCACGGCACATACGTGATGAAGCATCTGAAAAAGTGGATGCTGCATTTGATGAAAAAGCAGGCATCGATAATGAAGCGGTTGTTGAAGCAGCAGAAGAAAGTTGCGGCTGTACATCAACTGCCAGCGGCCAGTCATGTTGCTAGTCGCTAGCCCGGTGAATTAAAAAATATAAGAGAGCTTTGCATAAGGCTTTCTATAAGTTAAAGAGACGATATTATGAAAAATATTAAAGTACTAGGTTCAGGTTGTGCAAATTGCAAAACTACTTTGAAAATTATTGATGAAGTAGCGAAGAGCAAGGGTATCGAAATAGAACTCGAAAAGGTTGAAGATATCGGTGATATCATGGCTTACGGTGTGATGAGTACACCGGGGGTAGTGATCGATGGCAAGGTTGTTCATGCTGGCGGCATACCCGATCGAAAAACCGTTGAGGGATGGATTGCATCTATCGATGCAGCATGAACATCTTCAGGTTTTAAACTTCCCTGCAGTTCATCCAGTCGCTGTTACCTGTGAGAAAAAGCTGATCATCGGTGGCCTTATTACATGCGAAGAAACTGAAGCATTATTAGCACAACTTAAAAACGATCGATAAGTCATGTCGCACGGTATATCGAAAAGCTGTAGTTCAGCGTTTCTTTACGCGGCTGTACAGGTATTTGATGAATGGATACAGGAACCAGGACAGTTCCCATGCTACCGGGCCGA
>JADFWE010000267.1 GCA_015222915.1 Pseudomonadota bacterium
CACCCCTTCGGGGCATGGTAGGTAGCAACCATGTGCAAAATTGTTCCAGACAATTTTGTCGGCCACCTCTCTATATTTTTAAATTGTTTCTATGCTTTTTCTGGCGTTTGTCATTCTTCTGAGTAGAAGGCGCACGCCGCATGCGCGTGATTCGTCACGTCGTGTGACTCAGCCCTTCGGGGCCAAAATCAGAGAAACATTGATTTTGTTCAAAATTGCTCCTGGCAATTTTAGTCAGCCGCCTGACCGCTAGTCTTTCGTCTGTGCCAGGCTAATGACCAAAGACAAATGACCTGTTTTAATCTTCTGAGTTATACAGCTTCTCTAAAATCTCTTTTGCACCGCGTGATAACAGATCGTTAGCCAGGTCGATGCCCAGCTGAACACCATCATCACGATGTCCGCTTATATTGCCTTCCACCAGTAAGCTGCCATCGGGTTCGCCGACCAGTGCCTGCAGGTGCAGGGTGTCGCCATCTAACATGGCGTAGCTGGCGATGGGGACCTGGCAGCCGCCATTTAGCTGTTTGTTTAATGAACGCTCGGCGGTAATCCTGTCTGCGGTATCGGTATGCTGCAGGGCAGATATCAGTTCCAGTGTTTCTTCGTCATCGATTCTGGCTTCCAGACCGACGGCGCCCTGACCGACGGCGGGCAGTATCCATGATGAGGCGATGCGCTGTTTTATGCGGTCGGCCATGTCGAGACGGACCAGTCCGGCGCAGGCCAGGATGATGGCATCGTAATCCCCATTATCCAGCTTCTGCAACCTGGAATTAACGTTGCCTCTTAGATCTTTTATCTTCAGGTCAGGACGTTTGCTCAGCAGCTGGCTCTTGCGGCGCAGGCTGCAGGTGCCGACGATGGCACCGACCGGCAGTTTCTGTACGCTATCGATCTTGTTTGAGACGAAGGCATCACAGGGTTCTTCACGCTCCAGTATGGTCGAGAGGAACAGGCCTTCGGGGAACTCTATCGGCACGTCCTTGATGGAATGAGCAGCGATATCGGCTTTTCCTTCGAGGATCGCGTTTTCCAGTTCTTTGACGAACAGGCCTTTGCCGCCGATTTTAGCCAGCGGGGTATCCAGGATCTTGTCACCTTTGGTGGTGAAGGTGACCAGTTCTACTTTCAGGCCTTCGTGAGCCTCCATCAGGAGTGCCTTTACGTGCTCTGCCTGCCACATGGCCAGAGGGCTTTTTCGTGTTGCTATGCGTAGAGTTGATTTCATCGATGGGGTGTTAAAACTTTGATTTGTAATTGTTGGGCGCATTATACTTTAAAAATGACGCCGTTGGTCATCCGTCGTTTGCCATTCGTTAAAAAAAGCGATCAAACACCAGTGACTAACGACAAAAGACCTGTTTTATTATGTATAATGCGCCTCGTTATGGTGACCTGTTCCGGTTCCCTCGCGACGATAAGCTGTGAACTCCGCCAGATCCGGAAGGAAGCAACGGTAGCGGTGATCTCGGGCGCCGGGGTGTGGCTGGGGCGGGTTGCCACCTTATTTTTCCGATTATTATATTTTCTATGGTTTGTAGCTATCCCGGCTGCGAATTCTTCGATAGACTCAAGTCATGTTTTTACCTCGTGAAGATACACTACTGAGTACTCCCATACTTTCTTTATTGCATGAGCAATGTGGCAGGTTGACCTCGTGAGCTATGAAGTCCTGGCGCGAAAATGGCGTCCGCAAAATTTCCAGCAGCTGGTCGGGCAGGAGCACGTGCAGCGAGCGCTGGTCAATGCCTTAAACGATGATCGCCTGCACCACGCCTACCTGTTTACCGGTACCCGTGGAGTTGGTAAGACCACCATCGCCCGTATCTTTTCCAAGTCTCTAAACTGTGAGACCGGCATCACGGCGACTCCCTGTGGTAAATGCTCCACATGTATAGAGATTGCGGAAGGCCGTTATGTCGATCTGATCGAGGTCGATGCGGCATCGCGCACCGGCGTCGATGACACCCGTGAGCTGCTGGAAAACGTGCAATACGCGCCGACCCGCGGACGTTATAAAGTGTACCTGATCGACGAAGTGCACATGTTTTCCAAGAGCAGTTTTAATGCCTTGTTGAAAACCCTGGAAGAACCGCCACCGCACGTCAAGTTTCTGCTGGCGACCACCGATCCGCAGAAACTGCCGGTTACCATCCTCTCTCGCTGTTTGCAGTTCAATCTCAAGCGTCTGCCGGTCAGCCTGATTATCAGCCACCTGCAGCATGTTTTAAGCGAAGAGGGTGTCGAACATAATGTGACCGCGTTGCAGCTTATCGCGGAAGCCGCTGACGGCAGTATGCGTGATGCGCTGAGCCTGCTGGATCAGGCTCTGGCCTTTGGCGGCGGCAGTGTGATGGAGCAGGAAGTGCGCGATATGCTCGGCAGTGTGGCGCGTGACAAGGTTATCCGGCTGCTGAAGGCTCTCCTGTCGCGTGATGCTTCACAGGCCATGGCGGTGGTCGCTGAACTTGCCGAATTATCCCCTGATTTTGAAAACGTGCTGGCTGAGATGCTGAGTCTGTTGCATCACATGAGCCTGGCGAAAACCGTTCCCGAGGCGCTGGATGAGTTTGTCAGTGCGCGTGAAGAATTACTGAAGCTCAGCGAAGAGGTCTCTGC
>JADFWE010000268.1 GCA_015222915.1 Pseudomonadota bacterium
CAGCTAAAAGCTTTTCCTTTGCGTCTTTGCGGCTCTGCGCGAGAAATATTGTTTTTTCTTGATGTCCGCTTCTGGCCGATAGCAGACATTTCCCTGACAATAGATTTTGAACATACCTGATAAACCTTATGAAAAAATACCCGCTATTAGTTTTTGACTGGGACGGCACGCTGGTCGATTCCATCGAACGTATCGTCACCAGCCTGCAGTTTGCCAGCCGTCATGCGGCCGACATCATCGTCGATGAACAGCGCGCAAGAGATGTCATCGGACTGGGGCTGGCAGAAGCCATCGCCAAACTGCACCCGGAGATGGACGAACATGAACACAGAACGGAATTATCGAATATAGCCGATGCCTATCGCCAGCATTATCTGCATGATAACGCTGTGCCTGCGCCCCTGTTCGACGGCGTCAATGAACTGCTGGACGGACTCAGAGCCGACGGTTACACCCTGGCGGTCTCCACCGGCAAGAGCCGGGCCGGCCTGCAGTGCTCCATCGATGAACACGATATGGCAAAATATTTCGCTACCACACGTTGCGCCGGCGAAAACAGATCCAAGCCACACCCGGAGATGCTGCACGAGATCCTGCAGGAACTGAACTTTTCAGCCGATCAGACACTCATGATAGGTGACAGCGAACATGATATGAAGATGGCCAACAATGCCAATATGCCGTGCATCGGCGTCACCCATGGCGTGCACGATGCGACCACGTTAAAAAGATACGACCCGCTGATCTGTCTGGATAATATCACTGATTTATCAGACTTTTTAAACCATACTCAGCCATACTCTATAGAGTAGCGAACGAATCAACAGGAAAACGACATGACAGACTACGAATCCTCTAACGAGAAGTCCTGGGAAAGAAAAACCATCACCCAGCTGGCAGAAGCCAGTCTGAAAGAGCAGCGCCGTTCACGTCGCTGGGGCATCTTTTTTAAATTATTGACCTTCATCTATATCGGTGCCGTTATCTTCATGTTCGGCAATGCCGACATCTCGAACGTAGAGATCCACGAGAAACACACTGCACTGGTCGAGCTCAATGGCGTTATCGCTGATAACGAAGAAGCCAGTGCCGACAATATCGTCACCGCCCTGCGCGATGCCTTCGATAACAAGAACACTGCCGGTATCATCCTGCGGATCAACAGTCCCGGCGGCTCTCCGGTGCAGTCGGGTTATATCTATGATGAGATCATACGCCTGCGTGAAGAGAACCCGGATACACCGCTATATGCGGTGGTTACTGACATCTGTGCTTCCGGCGGTTATTACATCGCGGCGGCGGCCGATAAGATCTATGCCGACAAGGCCAGCATCGTCGGCTCCATCGGTGTGCGCATGGATAACTTCGGTTTTGTCGATGCCATGGAAAAACTGGGCGTGGAACGCCGTACCCTGACCGCCGGTGAAAACAAAGCGCTGCTTGATCCGTTCCTGCCGGAGAATGAAAAGACCAAGGCACACATGCAGAACATGCTGGGCGAGATCCATCAGCAGTTTATCGAGTCGGTAAAAAAAGGCCGTGGTGACCGTCTCGACACCTCTGTCGAAGGCCTGTTCTCCGGTCTTATCTGGACCGGGGAAGGCGCGGTGAAAATAGGACTGATCGATGAGCTTGCCAGTTCCAGTTATGTTGCCCGCGAA
>JADFWE010000269.1 GCA_015222915.1 Pseudomonadota bacterium
ATTCAGGACAGACAGCGGTCTTTGCAGGTGTATTCCCACAGCCCAATGCCAACATCATCGAGGTAATCGATGGCGTACGTCTCGAACTCGACAGGCTGCAGCATGACCTGCCCGCTGGTCTCGATGCCAGCATTGGTTACGATGCTTCAGCTTATGTCAGTGATGCTATCCACGAGGTGACTAACACCCTGATCGACACCCTGCTAATCGTGATCGTGGTGATCTTCCTGTTCCTCGGCTCGTTCCGTTCGGTATTGATCCCGGTGATGGCAATTCCGGTCTCGCTGATCGGCGGCATCTTTTTGATGCAGACGTTTGGCTTTACCCTCAACCTGCTAACACTGCTGGCCATCGTGCTTTCGGTCGGACTGGTGGTCGATGATGCCATTGTCGTGGTGGAAAACGTGGAGCGGCATCTGCGTGAAGGCCGCACGCCGCGTGAAGCCGCCATGCTCGGTGCACGTGAACTGGTTGCACCGGTCATTGCCATGACTGTCACCCTGGTTGCGGTATACATTCCTATTGGCTTGCAGGGTGGTCTGACGGGAGCGCTGTTTCGCGAGTTTGCATTTACATTAGCGGGTGCCGTGACCATTTCCGGCATCGTTGCACTTACCCTGTCACCGACCATGTCCGCCCATATGCTGCGTAGCGCAGAGGATGAAGAGCGCGGTCTGACCGGTTGGCTAAACCACCGTTTCGATCGACTACGAATCGCTTACGGTCATGCCCTCGGTACTACACTCGCCGCCAGACCTGCTGTTTACCTGGTGTGGGCCGTGGTCAGCCTGTGCACCATTCCGATGTTCATGATGTCGCCTAATGAACTGGCGCCATCCGAAGATCAGAGTGTGCTGTTCGGCATCATCAACACCGCTGCCAATGCCACCACGGACCAGAACGCGGTTTATTCGAAAGCCGCAGAACAGGTAATGCTCGAAGTGCCGGAAACTGCACTCACCTTCCAGCTTCTGTTTCCACCGTCCATCGGTGCCACCATTGGTGCCGACGGATTCAGCGGCATGGTGGTAAAACCCTGGGCCGAACGCGATCGAACGGTGGATCAGATCCTGCCGGGGGTGCAGGCCGAGGTATCAAAGATACCGGGCATCCAGGTGTTCATGACGACACCGCCGGCACTGCCGGGTGGCAGCAACTTCCCGGTCGAGTTTTTAATCACTTCAACCGCCGACTCAAAACAGTTGCTCAAAATCGCCAACACACTGCAGCAGAAAGCAATTGAAAGCGGACTTTTTGCCTTCCCGCCCATCATTGATATGAAACTTGATCAACCGCAGGCTACGGTAACCTTCGATCGTGACAAGCTTGCCGCGCTGGGACTAAACCTGTCTCAGGTAGGCGCCGACCTCGGCGTTGCTACCGGTGGCAATTTCGTCAACCGTTTCAATATGGATGGTCGTAGCTACAAAGTCATTCCACAGATCCAGCGCGATGCCCGCCTCAACAGTGAGCAGTTACGCGATATCTATGTACCTGCAGAAAACGGTCAGATGGTACCGTTGTCGGCGGTCACTCATTTAGAGCACGACGTTGTCGCCCGTTCACTAAACCGCTTTCAACAACTCAACGCAGTAAAGCTTTCAGGTGTGACCACCCGCACACTGGATGAGGCACTCACTTTCCTCGAAGAAACCGCAGCTGAGATCCTGCCACCTGGCTATAGCTTCGACTACACCGGTGAGTCGCGCCAGTTACGCACCGAGGGTAATAAATTCATCCCCGCTTTTTCATTGGCAGTGCTGTTGATCTTTCTAGTACTTGCAGTGCAGTTCAATTCTTTTCGTGACCCGTTCGTTATCCTCGCAGGCTCTGTGCCGTTGGCGATGTTCGGTGCACTGATCTTTACCGTGTTGAAAATACCCGATCCAAATACGCCCTACTGGACGAGTGGCTGGACTACCACGATGAACATCTACGCCCAGGTCGGTCTGGTTACACTGGTCGGGTTGATCGCCAAAAATGGCATTCTGATCGTTGAGTTCGCCAATAAGTTACAGCTGCAGGGTGTAAATAAAATCGATGCTATACATGATGCCGCGATGACACGCCTGCGCCCGGTACTGATGACTAGTGTGGCAACCGTCGCTGGTCATTTTCCATTGGTACTGGTAACCGGCGCTGGTGCTGCGGCAAGAAACTCCATCGGCCTGGTATTAGTCGGCGGCATGGCAATCGGCACTCTGTTCACACTATTTGTTGTACCGTCGTTGTATGTGCTTATGGCGAAGGACAGAAGTGGAGAGCATAGCAAAAATTAAATCGTTGCTTTAAAGGTCCCCCTGGATCCGCCGCTGAACTTAGTTATATGAGTAAAGATATTTTTGCTAACCCGTTGTCAGGAGTAGTGAATAATCTGTGATTATTAGACATGATGTAATTCCAAAAAGGACTGGATGCTTTTTAAGTAGTATTCAGCAGGAAATTATCAAAAAGTATAACTCAGGAGAGTCGTTCTTATAGTAAATTCCATTATTTTATCGGGTGTTACGCGGATATTACGGGTTTATTATTAAATAATTAATTAAACTTGTTTTATTGTGAATAAGTTTATAAAAACTACGTCATTAAACTGTAGGTAAAAAATTGCGGTGGGTGAAATTCCTCATATGCATGTATCGGACATGCCCGCGAATAATCCGCCAGGTGTTTTATTGTGTTATCCAACGGACGCAATATCGGTTTTAACTGCCCCGGTGCATCGAAATGCAGCCATTATTATGAGTCTTACTTTTCAGAGCTGAAAAAAATCGCGCACAACTATGTCTTTGTATTAGCACATTAAAGTGTTTATCTGAAATTTTAAATTCTATGCGGTTTTTCGATTGCATATCCCTGTGCGAAATCGACGTGAAGGTCTTTCAGGTTCTGGATGATTTTTTCATTTTCTGCATATTCACCAATCGTCTTCAGGCCTGCTACGTGGCCGATATTATTTATTGCCTCGACGATGGCCCTATCCATTTTGTTATCGTCCATGTTGCGGACAAATTCACCATCGATTTTCAGGAAGTCCACCGGTAACGATCTGAGGTATGAGAATGAACTCATGCCAGAGCCAAAATCATCCAGCGCAAAAGAGCAGCCCATCTTCCTTACCTCTTCAATAAATTTAATCGCCGTTCCGAGGTTGGATATGGCGGCGGTCTCGGTAATTTCAAAGCATACATGGTGCGCAGGTACCTGATACTGCTCCAGCTTGTTGCTTATATACGCTGTCAATGAAGAATCATTGATGGTGTTGCCCGATAAATTTACAAAACCGAGAACATCGTCCTCTTCTTTGGACCCCGACAGGTATGCAAATACATGGTCGATGACCCATCGATCGATATCAGGCATCAGGTTATAACGCTCAGCGGCGGGGATGAAAGCGCCAGGCATGATAACTTCTTCACCATCGTTCAGGCGAAGCAGGAATTCGCAGCAGCTAAGATTTTTGTGTGCATTGTTTAGCGGGCTGATGCACTGTTTGTATAATTGAAAGCGGTCTTCTGTAATGGCCAGCTGCAGCTTCGATACCCACTCCATTTCGCTCTGACGTCTTGCCATGTCAGCATCATCCGGCTGGTAGACATGCAGGCGATTTCGCCCTGAATCTTTCGCGCTGTAACAGGCCATGTCAGCTGCGCTCATGATTTCTGCAGCCTCATGATAATTTTCATCGATGACTACAAGTCCGATACTGGCAGTCACGGTAAATGTTTTTTCCTGCCAACTGAAATAAAAGGCCTTGATCGCTGTTATGATTTTTTCAGCGATACTTTCTGCGACTGTTAATGGGCAGTTATTAAGCAAGACACCGAATTCATCACCTCCCAGGCGCGCCAGCGTATCATTGGCTCTTATCTCTTTCTCCATTACAAGGGAAAGCTGCCTTAGTAGCTCATCCCCCGCGACGTGACCACTGGTATCGTTAACGATCTTAAATTGGTCCAGGTCGATATAAAGGAAGGCATGTTTCATGCTCTTGCTTAACGCGCTAAGCATTTCCTGTAATTTTTTTTCAAACTCGAAACGGTTGATAAGCCCAGTGAGTGCATCATGACTTGCCATGTAGTGAATCTGCTGTTCGGCCTCGCGTTGCGACTTGCGGTTGATGGACTCTCTTAATTCTCTTTCTACTGCCGGTACCAGTCGGGTCAGGTTGTCTTTCATGATGTAGTCATGTGCGCCGGTACGCATGGCTTTTACCGCTGTCTCTTCACCGATGGTACCGGAGACAAGGATAACAGGCAGGTCTTTGTTGAATTTTTGTACGGTGCTTAGCGTTAAATATGAGCTGAAGTTAGGCATGTTATGGTCGGAGATAACGATGTCCCAGTGCTGGCTTCTCAGTGCATCATCCAGATCACGCTGATTGAACACTCGGGAATGTTGAGTGTCGTAACCGCCTTTCTTTAGGTGCCTGATGATGAGCAGGGCATCATTCTCTGAATCTTCAACCAGTAAGACGTGTAACTTTTCAGACATTTACGTTACCTTGTTGCAGGTGGCACTTCATTTAGTACCAGCCAATATAGCCCCAGCTGGCCGACGGCTTTGATGAACTGGTCGAAATCAACCGGTTTTTTGATGTAGCTGTTTGCGCCAAGCTGGTAACTGGCGATGACATCCTGATCCTCATTGGACGTGGTTAGCACAACAACCGGTAACAGTTTTGTGCGCTCATCGGACTTAATCCGTTTGAGTACCTCATGGCCATCGATTTTTGGCAGCTTGAGATCCAGTAAAATAACTTCGGGCTGGTTGCTTGTGTCCCGTCCTTCATGTTCACCTTCTGCAAACAGATAGTCCAGTGCCTGCACACCATCACGCGCTACGATCACTTCATTTAGGATGTTGTTCTTTTTCAATGCCCTGATAGTCAGCATCTCATCATCCGGGTTATCTTCTACAAGCAGGATGGTTTTTTCCATA
>JADFWE010000270.1 GCA_015222915.1 Pseudomonadota bacterium
AGTCGACAAATACCGGGGAGACTGGGAATTCTTTATCGCTTAGTTTTATTTCTACACCCATGGTTTGTTCTCTGACTCTGGTTATTCGTTTTTGGTTATAGGTTTTAAGTAAAAGGCCAATCTACAGATGATTCAGTGACTGCTTTGATCGTAGTGAAATAGTTACGCCGTATTATGCAATATTCAAGATCCTTCGATTCCGCTTCGCTGCACTCAGGATGACAGCATGTATAGCTGAATAGTCATAATATGGTGATGATATTGTAACTTAAAACATACAGCTTAAAACTTACAACTCTGTTTCGTTGCTTTTACATCTAACAGTTTTGCGAAGTTTTCCAGTGAGATCAGGTGTGCGTAGATGCGTGACAGCTCACCTGACTGCATCAACTCCCGGATAACCTCAGACGGCAGCTGATTAAGCTTATCTTCGTTGACCCTGTACAGACCTTTAAGGCGCAATGTATCTGCCTTGTTTTGATGTATCTGCGCATCGAACGGCTGCAGTAAATCTAACGCCGCCAGTTTTTTTGTGAACAGCAGCGTCTGCCGTTCGGCTGAGATGTATTCTGCCACGAATGCTTCTATCGTTTTCCATTGATCTGTTTTTATATTGTTCGCAATAAATAGACTTTCTGCGCTCCTGTCGAGTGCTGCTTCATCGACGAAGATCGGTTTTTTTATCTCATCATCCTGCAGGGTCAGTTCATCGCTTGTTATTGCCTGCGTGATAAAGGGATAACGCCGGATATATGCCGGATGATAGACACCGGGAACCCAGTCCCCCTTTGCGTCGACGAAGAGATTTTCTCCGGCATGCAGGCCGAGGACAGCACAGGGTAAAAAGGTTTTATCCTGTTGCCGGGTGAAGACGACGGGATAATATGGCAGGGCGTGAAAAAACTCGAGAAGATTCAGCGGTGAGATATTTTGTGACGCGGCAAAACGCTGGCAGCTCTGTTGACTGATGCCCATATCGAGCAGGCGGTCTGTCTCGACGGGAACTAGCTTATGGTAGCCGGCGATACCTGTATCGCTATTATCTTCGGACGGCTTCATTAACCCGGCATCAATACCAGCAGACATCAGAAACGGTCATTACTCTTTACAGGACGCAGGATCTGCTCCCGGTATATAACGCTGGAGGAATATATCAGGTGCTTCGTCAAGCAATACCGCAGGTGAATTTTTATCTGCGACATAGGCGTACTGCCCTCTCTTGAAAGGGAATTCCCCGGCACCGGTCGTGATTATGGCTTCGCCATCATTGACGGCAAAAAACATTCCGTTTGGCGGAACCGGATCAACATCGTAACAGTCCAGGGCACAGACCTGCACACTGATATCAGTACCACGGATACCGATGGTGGCAACCGTCGTACGATAGCCGTATTTTTTCTTGTTTTTGATGAAACCGGTTACTGCGCGGAAACCGCCTTTTAACAGGGAGAGAAAACTTCTGTTCTGCTCCGGTTCTTTCTTGTTATATCTAAAATCTTCGATCACCAGCCGTGAATCCGGCCGAACCATGATGTAACTGCTGTCCTGCATCTTTAACCTGACGTAACTGCGGGCGCTGGTGGAAACGATGTCCTGCGACGAGATGGTCGTACCTTTATTAATACGTACGATATTTCCATCAGTGGAAGTAACCGTGGCCCGACCCGTGACCCGCAGTACATCACCGGCAGGTTCTCCGGCGGATGTCAGTGCTGGAACCAAACTCAGGGTAATGAGTAACAGAGCGGTCAGCAGGCGATAAGGTGTACCGTTTTCGATATTCAGATGAGATAACTGCACGACTAACCTGCCTCACACATAAGAATAGCGGCTTCATCGTTGGTGATCAGATCTTTACGTTTCTTTTTCTCGTCCTCGGTATCTTCCACCGGTTTAATATCGACTTCCACCTCGGTGAGCACCGGTGTGACGAAGACTTCCTCGGTAATAATATTATCGATCAGAAGCTCTGCAACGATCCCGGTCGAGATCACGTTATCGATACTGGTGACCTTAGAAGCGGTTACCACCACCATGTTCTTGGAGCCGATATCGACCTTGCCCACATCACCTATCGTTATGTCGCCCTTCTGCGCCGAACTGCCGACGATGATGGTGGCTGAAGGGATGCTATCGAGAACATTGAAATGATCAACATTATTATAATTGACCGACTGCCCGGTATCCGGTACTGCTTCGACACCGATGGTCTTGCTGACCGTATAGGGAGAATATTGCACGATGACGCTGCTCGCCGATGGCGCACTCAAGCTCTGCATATTACTGCTATCAGCTTCCAGCCAGAGATAAGGCACACCGCCCTGCATCGTGACATCACCGAGATTAATGGCACCCGCAGCACTGAACTTCGCGTTCGGATTAGCAGTTGTCGGTAACGGTATACCCTGGGATGCCAGGTACGCTAACGTCACCTTATCACCACTGATACCGGCAACCGTACCGCTGCCGACATTGATGATACTGGTCGTTAGATCGATATTCCCGGCAGCCGACATATAGATCGCGCCGGCATCAAAGCGGGTATTTGAAGCGGTGATATCCGTACCCGCTGTAGCACTGAGCGCATTGGCGGCTGTAACCTCACCACCTTTTGCTGTTATGGCATTCGCGGTTTCCAGGTTGATGTTGTTACCCTGCAACTGTGATTTTGCTGAAGCGATCAATGTGGCAGGTGAACCCGGGGGATTCGTCGCAGCCGAACCCGTGTTCATCTGAATGCTATCGACGTTCACATTCAGATCACCGCCGGCTTTGACTACCGCATTGGCATTCGCTGTTATCGTTGGTGTGCCACTGGCCGAGATACCCATCGTGGCATTCGCTGAACCCGCTGTCACATTCAAACCGCCACTGAGGTTAATCGTCAGGTCACCCCCGGCCTCTAATGTAGCATTGGCATCGACTTTCATCGGGCTCGAACCGAAGGATAGCGAAGCTATGGCTCTACCACCGCTAACGTTCAGTGATGTTGCATTGATAACGATATTTTTTGTGGCTGTCAGCGAAGCATTAGCCGTTGTTGAAGTGGGAAAACCAGGCGCTACAGAACCAGCCTGTATCAGTACGTTATTATTTACCGTTACATCGACCGTATCTGCTTTTACAGAAACACTGCCACCCGTCCCGGAACCTGTGGAGATATCACGGACAACAAAGTTATTACCGCTAACCTTCAAGGCGCCCTGTGTTTCGATCTTGACGGGATTAAATGTGGAACCTTCGATCAGCACATCACCGGCACCATCGCCATCGGCATCAGCGTTCAGCAGCAGACTGTTATTTGCCAGGAATACATCACCGTTGATATTGATACTATTGCCAGCATTCAGCGTAACATCTGCATTCAGAGGCGCTGCTGAAGAGGCTATACCGCCACTGCTACTGATATTGATATCACCACCGGCTGTCGCCTGCAGGCTGGTGCCTGCTGCCGAGATCTTGCCGGTGAAAGTAATATTAGACCCTGCGGTGACGTTGACATTGCCACCAGCGTCGATCGCACCGAGAGACACCGAACCCGTTGCCGTACCACCTGAAACGGTTAAAGCACCGTTCAGTTTAAAACGGATATTAGGCAGTGATATATCGCCTGTGCTGCTTTTATTAACGCTAAACGGCCCGCCGACACCCGCATTGATACACACACCCATGGTGTTGCATTGCGCACCGCTACTAGGCCCGCCCAGGGACCCGCCACTGGCTATCGTACCATTGATGATCGACAGGTCTCCCACTGCAGCACCTGTTGCAGTGATGCCAAAACTGCCTGACGACGTAATAAGGGTATCGGCAACCAGGATAACGTTATTGGTCAGCAGCTGGTTTTCGATGAAAGTTTTTCCGACGGAATAAGTACTTGAAGTAACAACACCCGGCGCACTGCCACCAGAATTGATAAAAAGTTTATCGGGATCAATCAGCAGGGAACCGCCGGTACCGACATCGATGCTGCCACGCAAGGCAAGACCGCCATGTCCGCTGACTTCGACAAAACCACCTTTACCGGTATCGCTATGTACCTTAATCGATGCCTCAGACTGGAAGTCCAGCTGTTCTTCAGCGATTACCCTGACGGCTCCGCCAGCGCCCGCACCATCACCTCTGGCGCTTATCTCTGAACCGGTAATCAGTTTCACATTTTTATCGGAATAGACCAGTACCCCGCCGCCATCGGCATTGCTGCCGTCTTCGGCGGAGGCATCGAGCCTTCCGGTATTGACGATATCACCACCGGAAGCGGTCAGGAAGATAACACCGTCATGTTCGGCGATACTGTTAGCCACCACCAGGCCTTCGTTATTGATAGCGGTGTCGATCAGGTCATTGGCGACTTTCGCGGTCATCATCACGCGGCCGCCGTTAGCCATGATCTGCCCTGCGTTATCGATACCGGCGAGTCTGGAGAATGTTTTTTCATCGACAGCGACACTGACCAGGCCGTTGCTCTTCACGTCCATGGTTAGCTGATTGCCGGAGGCCAGCGCCACTGTGCCCATACGTGCACTGATAATGCCGTTATTGCGGACATAATCCCCCATCATCACCACGTAACCGCCGTCACGCGCGGTGATGGTACCGTCGTTCACGATACCGACATCATCCGCTGCCCCCAGCGTTTTGCTGAACACGTAGTTACCCGACATGAAATCATCATTGCTGATATCGCGCACACTGGCGACGATGCCGCCGACATCGACGGTGGTATTCTGTCCGAAATAAACACCGTTCGGATTCACCAGGAAAACCTGTCCGTTAGCGGAAAGGTTACCGAGGATAAGGGAAGGATCACCGCCGACCACGCGGTTGAGTGCTACCGAATTTGTATCCGGCTGCGCAAACTGAACGTATTCCTGAGAACCGATATTGAAACGCTGCCAGTCGATGGCGGTACGCGAGCTGGTCTGGGTGATCAGCGTGGTATTGGCATCCGGGTTGCTGATGCTTGCCGAGCCGGCAACGACCTGGCCGCCCTCGGGCGCGGCGAACACCAGTCCCGGCAGTGAGCAGGACAGCAGCGGCAATAATAAACGCTGATAAAAGTTCGCTGATGTCGCGTAAGTGAGCGCGCAGGATATAGCCGTCTTTTTCGGTATCGATGCGTTAGCTTTGAACGCAGAGGTTAGCGGGTAACCGCCAGAACCGGATCGAATACCGTAATCAGCAACTTTTGCCTGTATTAAGTGAGGTTTTAGTTTCACATGAGCACCCTGCTTATCGCACCCTGAGCATCGATGGAACGATCTGAACAAAAAGTAACATTCCTGTCTATCGAGTGTATACCTGTTTTCACATGTTGCCAAAACTTTACGACCAGTGGTCTACCGCTGCTACCAACCGCCTGAAAACACACCGTGACGGCATCCATCAGAAGATACCCCGGTAATTCAGCCAGAAGCGGGTATCCCTGCCGTCGCTGCTGTCGCGGTCGGTGGTCGGAGTAACGACTTCCAGATCAAAAATATGATTTTTTGCATAGACCGCCGACAGACCGGCACCATAACCTGCCAGTGATTCAGAAGATTTCAGGCTGGCAAAGCCGAATTCATTATAACGATACACCTTGCCGGCATCGGCGAACACTTTAGGCGTCAGCACCAGCTTGCCGGAAACGATAAAGTTGATACCGATGTCCAGCGAGAGCACACCGCCTTTATCCCCGGCAAGTTCCGCCGACGGGAAGGCGCGCACGCTGCCCTGACCGCCGATACGGTAACGTTCGACATCGACCAGCGGATCGGGCGAATAAGCGCCCTGGGCCCGTCCGATGATGAACCAGTTTTTCAGAAACGGCTGGTAGTGGCGTATGTCCAGTGTCAGCTTGGCTTTCTGTGATTTGCGGTCTAACTGATCCCTGATCGATTTGAAATTTGTTGCCAGGCCGCCAAAGATCGAGGTTTTGGCGTAGTTGCTGTAGAGATGATCGTAGTTGACGAACACTTCCAGCAGGTTGATGGTGTTTTTATCACGCAGTGCCAGCGAGCCGTTTTCATCGGTAGTGCTGCTGCGACCATCGACGATGATGGTGGTATTGTTGCGGGTGGAACGCTGTATCGGATGGCTGGCACTGAGGACAATATTGTAGCCATTACCGCCCAGGGTCTCACCGCCGGGGAAGCCGATTTCTTCGACGTCCACATCGTATCTAAACGCCGAATAACTTAAGCCGACACGGGTACCGGAGGTATTCACCGGTGCATCGTAGTCGATGCGGCCGTAATACATACGGCTGTCCTGTGCGATGATGCCGGACAGGTTGAGCATATCGCCCTCGAAGATCGGGTTCGCCATCAGAAAACCGCCTTCGACACGGGCTTCACCGATCGATTTGCGGCCATAGTTATTGGCGGTGAGCACACCGGTGTAACGCTTCTCTTCG
>JADFWE010000271.1 GCA_015222915.1 Pseudomonadota bacterium
ATGTCACCGGCACAGCACTTAGAAATTATTATACAAACACTGATTTTTGGCGTATAAATATGCCTTCGATAAAAACAATAAACCATCATTATCAACTGGAGGAAAAACTATGAAAATTAGCACCTTAGGCCTTGCATCCATACTGAGCAGCTGTTTATTAGCCACGCCGATGGCACAGGCGAACAGTTTTGACAGCGCGGTGAGTGAAGCAAAAACCGAGCTGGATAAAGCCAAAGCCGTCAACTACGAATGGCGTGACAGCCGAAAAATGCTGAAAAAAGCAGAAAAACTCAATAAAGAAGGAAAAACAGACAAAGCGATTAAGCTGGTCAATACAGCTAAAGAACAGGGGCAACTGGCAGTGGCTCAGGCAGAACTGCAGTCTGGAGTGAAGGGGCCTCACTAGTAAAATCGATATACCTACGCCACATATAATAAGGCCGGCAATTCCATCGCATTTAACACGATGAGGGATTGCCGGCTTTTTTTGTGTTTAAATCCCCGGTTATGACTATCACCATGAACATCCAGACAGCATGAATATTCAGGAGGACGATGTCTATAGCGTCAGCAGCCTGAACCGCTCGGTCGCCAACCTGCTGGAGCAGGAGTTTGCCTGGATCTGGGTAGAAGGTGAGATATCCAACCTGGCGCAGCCGGCGTCGGGCCATATCTATTTCAGCCTGAAAGACGCCTCTGCCCAGGTCAGCTGCGCCATGTTCAAAGGCCGTAACCGTACGCTCAACTTCCGTCCTGAAAACGGCAACCAGGTTTTAGTTCGCGCCAGGGTCAGCCTGTACCAGCCGCGCGGCAACTACCAGCTAATCATCGACCGCATGGAAGAAGCCGGAGACGGCGCTCTGCGCCGGCAGTTCGACGAACTGAAGATCAAACTTGCGGCACAGGGGCTTTTCGATGAAACCCACAAACAGGAAGTCCCGGGGCTGCCTGCAGGTATCGCACTCATCACCTCGAAGTCCGGCGCCGCTGTCCACGACGTGTTAAGCGTGATCGAGCGACGCTTCCCCGCCATACCAGTGAAGCTGTTTCCCGTCCCGGTACAGGGTGTGGAGGCCGCACCGGCGATATGCAGAGCTATCCAGCTGATAGGTGAAGCCTCTGTTGCCGGCGAACTGGACTGCGACGTTATCCTGCTGGTACGCGGCGGCGGTTCGCTGGAAGATCTGTGGTCGTTTAATGAAGAGAGCGTCGCCCGTGCCATCTATGACTGCCCACTGCCAATCGTCAGCGGCGTCGGTCATGAAGTCGATGTCACCATCGCTGACTTCGTCGCCGATATCCGTGCAGCCACGCCGACAGCGGCAGCTGAAACTGTCACCCCCGACCAGAGCACCTGGTCACAATCTTTCGACTGGTATCAACAGCGCATGCAGCAGCTGGTCAGCGACAAGATAGAACGTCAGCAGGAAAAGTGCCATTGGCTACACAGCCGGCTGCAGCAGCAACATCCGCAGGCGCAACTGCAACGCTCCAGGGAGCGCAGTGAAGAACTGATAAAACGCCTGTTCCGACACGGTCAGTCGATGCTGAGCTACCGCAGAAGCCTGCTGGTAGAGAACACTGCTCGACTTAAAACACACAACCCACTGTTGCGTATCAGGCAAAACCGGCAGAGTATCGAATACCTGAACAAGAGGATACAGCAGGCCACCTTGAATGCACTCGACCATAAAAAATCACAGCTCAGCAATGCAGCAACAACGCTGAATGCGATAAGCCCGTTAAAAACACTGGAGCGCGGTTATTCGATTACCCTGGCCGCAGACAATCTGGCCGCAGACAACCTGGCGTCAGGCAAAGATAAAAAAGTGAAAGCCATCACCTCTGTCAGACAGCTGAAGATAAATGATATGATAGAAACCCGGTTGACAGACGGTCATATCATCAGCCGCGTAGAATCCTGTAGCGAAGCAGACTGAAGAGCTTCTGGCTTTCTCAGGCGTGTTACCCCTGTTTGCCACCCCGCTGATATCCAGCATTTTTGTCGGTGTACTAACACATAAAATGATGGAGCAGGACACGCTAGAAGGACACTCTGATCAAGCTAAATTTTTTCATAAAAACCTGAACAAACAGGTGGACTCTGCTGAAGAAAGGTTTAATCTATGCGATTACTTTTTTGCAGATATTTGCTTTTAGTGCTGTTTTTATGGTAAATAGTCGCTCGCAAAATTGAATACACGCACATTTTTACGCTAAGTTATTGATTTTTAATAGCATCGAAGTATATAGGAATACCAGTATTAGGTATTTAGACAATAACGGGCAAATTTTTACCGGAGTTACAAATGGCAAATGCAAAGCCAAATGACAATCACACCTTTAAGCCTTATAAAGAAAAAAAAGGTGAAGAATATATGAGTGAAGGCCAGATCGCGCACTTCACAGAAATACTCAACAACTGGAAAGCAGAGCTGATGTCGGAAGTCGATCGCACTGTAGACCACATGAAAGACGAAGCCGCTAACTTTCCTGATCCGGCTGACCGTGCCACCCAGGAAGAAGAGTTCAGCCTGGAACTTCGTACCCGTGACCGTGAACGCAAACTGATCAAAAAGATCGATGACACACTGGCACTGATGAGTGCCGGCGAATATGGCTACTGTGAGACCTGTGGTGTAGAGATTGGCCTACGCAGGATGGAAGCACGCCCGACAGCGACACAGTGCATCGACTGCAAGAGCCTCGATGAGATCAAAGAGAAACAGACACGCGGTAAATAGACACGCCTGTTCAATTCTTAAAAGAGCCGATTATATATCGGCTTTTTTATTGCCCACAGATTAACGTAGATAACCGTGGGCCCGGCGCATGACATATTACCAGCGTTTTTGATTTTCGCTTCTGCTGTTGACACATAGGCGACATCCACAAGGATTAAAAAACTTCACCGCCGAGGCGCAGAGACGCCGAGGAAAAGCTTTTA
>JADFWE010000272.1 GCA_015222915.1 Pseudomonadota bacterium
CCAGTGGCTATGCAGTCCCTGCTGTTTGGTGTTTTTTACGAACGACGAATAACGAAAGACGAATAACTTCTCCTTTGTGTCATTTTCAGACGACTGAGCTAGGTCGCAACGATCACCCTGATGGCATCAAGCCTTATATTCGCTGAGTCGATCACCTCGGTGAGCATCGACAACTGTTTTTCGAAATAGCCGATTTCGTCTGCTCTAATGTTAGGATTTACTTTAGATAACGCCTTTAATCTATTGATTTCTTTAGATAGCATTGCTGTAGCTTGTGACTGAGCCTGTTCCAGAACTTTTACTGATTTCAACTCTGCATACTTCTCGCTGCGCTGGATCATTGCTTTGAGTATCTTCCTCTTGGCTTTCACGATCTTGTTACCAACACCACCATCGACAAACTGGCGGCTGTTATTGATGCTGGCGTGTGGCAGTTTCAGGTGATGATCGGCACCGCGCTCATCACAGACTACGCGGATCATGGTCGGCGGCAGGTAACGGTTCGACTGTAGCTCTTCGATGGGGGCGCTCTCCAGTGAGAACAGGCACTCCAGCAAGACACTGCCGGCATTTACCCCTTTGTATTCCACCGCCGTTACCGAAGTATTGCCATTTTCATTGGTCAGCACCATGTCCATGGCATTATCGGTCAGTGGATGCTCCCAGCTGATGTAGTGCGCATCTTCAAAGGTCAGCGCTATCTCACGCTGGTAGGTCACCGTCATCCCTTCTTCCGTCAGGCCGGGAAACTGGCTGATCATATGTTCTGTCGGGGTGATAACGAAACAGCCTTCGCTGTGGATCTCGTTATCGATACCGAAACAGTCGTAAACATTCTCCATATAGTCCGCCAGCTGCGAGGACTCGTCTTCGGTTTCAGCACGCTGTTTGATGTCCAGGGCGATGGCAGGGCGGCAGGAGTTATATTCAAGCAGACGGTCCCGCCCGCGCTGCAGTGATTCACTCAGCGTTTCATAATGTGCTTTCGACTGTGAGATCAATGTTTCCAGATCATGCGGACTCTGTTCGCCATATGGCTGGTCCAGACATCGATACAGCTCATGCAGAACCCGCTTGTAGACCGCATGTCCGGCCGGGCAGGTATGCTCGAACGCCTGTAGCGCCTCGTGATACCAGCGGAAACTGGTCGCCTGCGGGCTATCTTCGAAATAGGGTATGTGGATATTGATGGTCTCGGTCTGGCCGATCCGATCAAGGCGGCCGATACGCTGCTCCAGCAGATCGGGATTGATCGGCAGGTCGAACATCACCAGGTGATGGGCAAACTGGAAGTTACGGCCTTCGCTGCCGATCTCTGAACACACCAGTATCTGGCTACCGGTTTCAAAATCAGCAAAAAATGCTGCCGCGCGATCGCGTTCGACGATACTCAGACCTTCATGAAAAGCGGTAGCATGCAGACCGGTCTGTGTCTTCAGATATTGCGTGATATCGAGTGCGGTACTGGCATTGGCCGCGATCACCAGAACCTTTTCCTGTTTTAGCTCGACACATTTATTTGTCAACCAGCTCAAACGCAGATCAACCTGCGTCCAGTGTTCTACTGCCAGGGATTGTTGCAGAGATTGCTGGTAGAGCATCTCAGGTGTCAGCAGCAAGCTATGCCCGGTATCATCTTCCATGGCGCCGATATCAAAAATATCACCATCAGAAGCCACATACCCCAGGCCCTTATACGCTTCGGGTACAGGCAGCGGGTAAGCGTGTAATACGCGCTCGGGGAAACCTTTTACCGCTGACCGGGTATTCCGGAACAGGACCCGGCCGGTACCGTGGCGATCGAGCAGGTGCTCGACCAGCTTTAGCCGCGCCTGCTGACCTTCATCTTCATCCTCTAACTGATCGAGCAACAACAGGTTATCGCCCTCATCGATGGTGTCTTTGATCAGTTTTATATCATCCGTCGTCAGCGACTTGTCGTTCAGCAGATCTTCGATCACCTGGGCATATGGCTCGTAATTTTCTTCCTCTTCGACAAAATGCTGGAAGTCGGGGAATCGGTCAGGATCGAGTAAACGCAGCCGTGCAAAATGGCTTTCCTTACCCAACTGTTCCGGCGTCGCGGTCAGCAGCAGCACGCCCTTGGTCTGCTGACTCAGCTGTTCGACCACCATGTATTCGATACTGGGCTCTTCCTGCGACCACTGCAGGTGATGCGCTTCATCGACTACCATCAGATCCCATTCACCGAAGACACACTGCTCAAAAGCGGTGGAATTACTCACCAGAAAATCGATGCTGCACAGCACCAGCTGTTCCGAGTGAAAGATGTTTTCATATTCATTGGCCGCCAGCAGATCATCGCAGCGATCCTGGTCGAAGATCTTGAAATGCAGGTTAAATCGCCGCAGCATCTCCACCAGCCACTGATGCATCAGGGTTTCCGGCACCACGATCAGCACGCGTTTCGCACGTTCTGTAAGGATCTGATGATGCAGGATCAACCCGGCTTCGATGGTCTTACCCAGACCCACCTCATCAGCCAGCAGTACCCGTGGCGCATAACGGTTAGCCACCTCATGTGCGATATATAACTGGTGCGGAATAAGACTGGTGCGGCTGCCGGTAAGGCCATAAAGATCGGATTTTGCCAGACGGTTCTTATGCAGCAATGTCTGATAACGCAGCTCGAACCAGTTGTCCTTGTCGATCTGGCCATTGAACAGGCGCTCGGAGGGACGGTTCAGCTGAATGAAGTTATCCAGTTCAGCTTCTTCGATCTGATGTGTATTGCTGGCACTATCGATACCCGAGTAGGTGAGCAGGCCATGACTTTCCGTCACATCCTTAACCGTGACCCTGATACCATCGTGCGTGTTTATATTATCGCCGATCGAAAACTGCACGCGGGTGAGCGGTGCAGACTGCTGGGCATAGGTGCGGGTTTCTCCGGTCGCCATAAACAACACGGTAAGGGTGCGGGCTTCGACCGTGAGGATAGTGCCGAGACCCATCTGTAGTTCCGCATCGCTGATGCAGCGTTGACCCGGTATGAATTCAGCCATGATTACACTCTTGATTTCTGGTCGTTATTTATTGAGGGATATTTTACGGCAGAAGTTTGTGTGGGCGTATAGGTTTTAGTGGGTAGTTGGTTTTATTTAGATTGCGTAGGTTGACTTGTAGTGCGCTTTCGCCCTGACGGCGAGTTGCTTTTATCTGAGTTTCTTTGGCAGGTGCATTACATAGAAAGAGGGGTTTAGTATTTTCTATTTTTTTTACTTTGGCATTGCGGTTCTCTCACCGCGGGCTTGCTGGTTTCATCTGGGTTGCGTAGGTTGACCTGTAGTGCGCTTTCGCCCTGACGGCGAGTTGCTTTTATCTGAGTTTCTTTGACATGTGCATTACATAGAAAGCAGGGCTTAATATTTACGGTTTTTTGTTTGCTTTGGCATTGCGGTTGTCGCACCGCGGGCGAGTCACTTTCTGTCAGCAGCAACAGAAAGTAACCAAAGAATGCCGTCGCTAC
>JADFWE010000273.1 GCA_015222915.1 Pseudomonadota bacterium
CCAGTGGCTATGCAGTCCCTGCTGTTTGGTGTTTTTTACGAACGACGAATAACGAAAGACGAATAACTTCTCCTTTGTGTCATAAGCTGCCATTTATTATCTGGCAGGTGTTGTCAGTTTTTCTTACTCTCTCAAATAGTCCAATACACGCTGCAAATCATCACTCAGCGGCGCTTCTAATGAGATGGGGGCAGCGAGTGGCAAATACAACTGTTTTGCATGCAGAAAGAGGCGTTTTAGCCCTGCGTCTGAAAACTTCTCACGAAAATAGCGGTTACTCTCTTTATTGCCATATTTGCTGTCTCCAATGATGGGGAAGCCGCAGTGTTGCGCGTGAACACGTATCTGGTGTGTGCGGCCGGTATCGATGGTGATCTGCATCAGGCTGCAGGGATGGCCACCGTCAGTGTCAAATATCTCCAGTGGCTGGAAGTGGCTGATGGCGCGGTCCCCGGTTTTATCTGCCTGCATGATGTGTTCACCGCCGCGTCTGATCTTGCTGATGCCGATATCGATAGTCAGCTTGCCGTCGTTTGCTGTACCTGCTGGCCACGTGCCGGATGCCCAGGCGCCATCGAGCAGGGCCAGGTAGGTCTTTTTGATGTGAGTGATCTTTTCATGTCTTAGCAGCTCGTGCAGTTCTGCCAGTATCTTCCGGTTTTTGCTCAGCAGCAGGCAGCCGCTGGTCTCGCGGTCCAGACGGTGCACCAGCTCCAGCTCCTGCTCGGGACGGATCTGTCTGAAGGCCTCGATCACGCCGAACTGCAGGCCGCTGCCCTTATGCACCGCTATACCGGAAGGTTTATTGATGGCGATGATATCGTCATTCTCAAAGATGATGGCATCTCTCAGCAGTGTTAATACTGCATCCGGGATGCTGGCCTGCTGATTTTCACTGATGCGAACCGGTGGAATTCTGACTTTGTCGCCGCATTCGAGTTTATAACTGGGCTTCTTGCGTCCGCTGTTGACCCGTACCTGACCGCTGCGCAGTAAACGGTAGACGTGGCTTTTGGGAACGCCTTTTAAGTGTTTCAGCAGGAAGTTGTCGATGCGTTGTCCGGCCTGGGCCTCGCTGATAGTGACCTGATTAACGCTGTTTTTGTTTAATTGCATGTTAAATATAATCGACGGAAGCTTGCAGGTTGATCGCCTTGATAAAGCGGAAAATGGCCTCAATAATGAACTCAGGCTAAATATAGTTGACCAAAGGGGTGTATTTTGACAGACTTGGTCGAACTTATGTCAGCAATAGGCTATTTTTATGATTGCTGCATCAGTCAGGAATTTAGCCGAAATAAAAAAAAGAACAGGCAACGATAAAGGATTACAGGCTTGATGAAAGGTCATCAAGGTAGCGTAATGGCTGCATACTTGCCGTAAAGAACTATCTGTTTCAACCATTTTGTCGATCACGAGCAATGCAGAACAGGCAGTTCAGAATAGCGCTCTAGAGGGCTGTTCAGGCAAGAAAACTGATTTTACATATTCGCTTCAAGACTTTACAAGTAAAGTGAAGTCACTGGCGAATATGAATTTACACGTAATACAGAACGTATTTTAATTTAATGATCTCCTCCTTTTTAAACATCGATAGCGCACTAACTCTGCTCGATACTCTGCCGGAAAGCACATTGTTTATGTGTCTGATGCTTTTTAGTTTCCGTGCATTGCAGTATTCAGCACGCCAGTCGTATTGCCGGATAGATAGCCGCGCAGATGATCTTCTTGATCACCTGTTTGCACGGTTGCGTCCGCAAACGGTTAATCATGTTTATAGAGCAGGACAAACAACAGGTTTAACTGCACATGAAAAGAATTCTTATCAATGCAGTCCAGAAGGAAGAAGTTCGAGTCGCCATGGTAGATGGTCAGCAACTTTACGATCTGGACGTAGAAGTCCCTTCACGGGAACAGAAAAAATCCAACGTATACAAAGGTAAGATTACCCGCGTAGAGCCAAGCCTTGAGGCTTGTTTTGTCGACTATGGCGCTGAACGCCATGGTTTCCTGCCGTTCAAAGAAGTCTCCCGCATGTACTTCACCGAAGAAGCGCAGCAACAGTCCGGCCGACCCGATATCCGTACCGCCATCAAAGAAGGGCAGGAGATCGTCATCCAGGTTGAGAAAGAAGAACGCGGCAACAAAGGCGCTGCGTTGACCACTTTCATCAGTCTGGCCGGCCGTTATCTGGTGCTGATGCCGAATAATCCACGTGCCGGCGGCGTTTCCCGTCGCATCGAAGGCGAAGACCGCAACCTTATCCGCGAAGCATTAAGCCAGCTGGAAGTGCCCAATGGCATGGGGCTGATCGTACGTACGGCTGGTGTCGGCCGTAATTCAGAAGAGCTGCAGTGGGATCTGGACTATTTATTACAGCTGTGGTCAGCGTTCGAAAAAGCGGCTGCGGAGCGCCCGTCCCCGTTTTTGATCTACCAGGAAAGTGACGTTACCACCCGCGCACTGCGTGACTACTTCCGCAGTGACATCAGCGAAGTACTGATCGATTCCAAAGAAGTTTATGATCAGGCCATGGACTTTGTTCAGCAGGTGATGCCTAACAGCGTACAGAAGATCAAGTATTACGATGATACCGTACCGTTATTCAATCGTTTTCAGGTAGAGAACCAGATCGAATCGGCTTATCGCCGCGAAGTAACATTGCCATCTGGCGGTGCTATCGTCATCGATCACACCGAAGCCCTGATCTCTATCGATATCAACTCGGCCCGCGCTACCAAGGGCAGCGATATCGAGGAGACGGCGACCAATACCAACCTCGAAGCCGCCGATGAGATCGCCCGTCAGTTACGTTTGCGCGATCTGGGTGGCCTGGTGGTCATCGATTTCATCGACATGATGAACAACCGCAATCAGCGTGCGGTAGAAAACCGTCTGAACGACGCGGTACAACTTGATCGTGCACGTGTGCAGATCGGCCGTATCTCGCGCTTCGGTCTGCTGGAGATGTCACGTCAGCGTCTGAAACCTTCACTGGGCGAATCCACGCAGATCGTGTGTCCGCGTTGTACCGGGCAGGGAACTATCCGTACCGTGGAGTCACTGTCGTTGTCGCTGGTACGTATCCTCGAAGAAGAAGCGCTGAAAGCCGGTACCGCCAGAGTCGATATACAGGTGCCGATCGATGTAGCTACCTATATACTGAATGAGAAACGTCAGGCGATAATGGATATCGAAAAACTGGCGAATATCCATGTCCTGATCGTGGCGAATCCGACGCTGGAAACACCGCAGTACAAAGTGGAACGCGTACGCAAGAGTGAACACGATGAAAATGATGATACCGCCAGCTACCAGCGTGTGGAGAGCGAGAGCCAGTATGACGTAGAAACTACGCGTGAGAAGCCGATACAGCCGGAAAAAGCGGCGGTCAGCACCATAACACCGGGGCAGCGTCCAAAACCACAGGCTACCCCCGCGGCCGAGCCGGAGACAGCCAAAGCGAAATCACCCGGATTGCTGGGTAAGATCGTGTCACTGTTCAGTTCTGATAAAGAAGAGCCGGTTGAAGAGAAAAAACCGAAATCGAGATCCAGGTCCTCAAGCAGAGGCCGTAATCAGCGCAGTGGTCAGAGCCGTAGTCGCAGCAACCAGGGCCGGAGTCGTAGTAATCGTAGCCGTAACCAGTCGCAGGGTAGTGCTGACAAAAGCCGGGATTCTGCACAGAGCAAAGGTAACAAGCAGGGCGGTCAAAAACAGGCTGGCAGTCAACAGAACGAGCAGGCCAAAAAAGAGGGCGGTAAATCAGGAAGTTCATCCAGCCGTAGCCGTCGTCGCCGCGGTGGCAGTCGTTCAAGAAGTAATGACTCGAAAAGCAGTGATAGCAGCAACCAGCAGCAACAGATGAATGCCCAGGTTGATAAGGGGGCTGACAAAGGTGCTGATAAGGGTAATGCAGGCAAAGCTGCTAACCCGAGCAGAGCTGATAAGCCGCAGACAGAAAAGCCACAGACGGAGAAATCAGGCAGCGCGAAGTCTCAAAACGAGAAGCCACGGACAGAGAAGACAGCAGAAAATGCATCCAGCAACAAGCAGGTAGCTGATAAGCCATCGGCCAATAAGCCCGAAGCTAAAAAGCCGGAAGCTAAGAAGCCAGAAGCTAAGAAGTCAGAAGTTAAAAAGTCAGAAGTTAAAAAGTCAGAATCGAAATCACAGGAGTCGAGTTCGAAGCAGGCTGAGCCTAAAAAAACGGAAGCTGCTAAACCTGCAGAGAGAAAACCGGCTGAGAGCAAGTCTTCGACGAACAAACCGGCTGAAAATAAACCTTCAGAAAAAAAGAAGGTTGAGAAAAAGCCGGCGGCTGTCAGTGACAAGCAGCCAGCGTCAAACGAAAACAGACCGGCAACGACGCCAATCGACAGTTGATTGGTCTGCAAGGGCCGTTCCTGTCATTAGCTTGTGTGAATAATACGGTAGTCGGGTTAGCGTTAGCGTAACCCGACAATGGCTATACAACGGAGGCTGGATGTTGGATTACGCTAACGCTAATCCAACCTACAATCTTGAAGCAGAAGGTCAAAAACATTTCACCACAGAGGTACAGAGAGCACAGAGCTTATTCTTGTTAATAGCGCCTACGGCGCGATTAACAAAAACAAATGTTTTTCCTCTGTGCCTCGACAACTGCTCCTGCATTGTTCTACTTACGGGCGTCCTGCCCTAAATTTGCGGAAGATCAAGAACATTTCACCACAGAGGCACAGAGGAAAAGCATCTGTTTTTGTTAATCGCGCCGTAGGCGCTATTAA
>JADFWE010000274.1 GCA_015222915.1 Pseudomonadota bacterium
GACGCCGAGGAAAAGCCTTTGATATTTGTCATTGCGAGCGAAGCGCGGCAATCTCTATCAGGCGACTGTGCTATCTATGAGAGGTTGCTTCGTTCCTCGGTAATTGCTCCTGCATTACTCTAATACCGTCCATCCATGGACGTATCGCAATGACACATTAAAACAATGTTTTTATCTTCGCGTCTCTGCGCCTCGGCGGTGAAGTTTTTGACTTTAGTTTTCTCTGGAGGTCCGTTTCTAGCCGTACCAGGACATTGAACCACCTGCGACTACTGGTGCTTTTTGCATCTAGCGGTTAACTCAGGCTGAAAAGGTTTCTTCCAGGTACTGATTGATCTCGCTTGACTCATACATCCACTGCACTGAACCGTCATCTTTCGTGATCTTCAGGCATGGCACCTGATATTTACCGCCCTCATCGATCAGCTCCTGATTCCATTTCGGATCATAACGTGCATCACGGTTTTCTATGTTAAGACCTAGACGCCGGATCTGACGACGGGTCTTCACACAGAAAGGACACATCTGAAAATGGTACAGGGCCATGTTCTGCGTCTGCTTATCCACTTCGGCCTGCGCGTCTGCCGGACGCTGCATCGGTTTTGGCCGCGTCAGCCAGTCTATTAAAATAATGATTTGCCCCAGCACCCAGCGTACCGGCTTGAATATAAACCCCATAATTTTTCCCACTTAAAACCTATAACTTAAAACTTACAACCTATAACTTATAACGATCCCTGAAACTCACCAGAAGCCTGCAGATCGGCATGATAGGACGAACGCACCATCGGTCCGCTAGCGACATGCCTGAAACCCAACGCCATCCCGACCTTATAAAGATCATCGAACTCTTCCGGGGTGACATAACGCTGCACCGGCAGGTGGTGCTTGCTCGGCTGCAGATACTGCCCCAGGGTCAGCATCTCCACATCATGCGCACGCATATCCTTCATCACTTCGACCACCTCATCGATCTCTTCACCCAGCCCTAGCATGAGACCCGATTTTGTCTGTACATCGGAGTGCGAAGCTTTAAACCGTTTCAACAGATCGAGCGACCACTGATAGTCTGAACCCGGACGACATTGTTTGTACAGACGAGGCACGGTTTCAAGGTTATGATTGAATACATCCGGCGGTGCCTGCTGCATGATATCCAGTGCCCGGTCCATCCGGCCACGGAAGTCCGGCACCAGCACTTCGACTTTTATCTCAGGATTGAGCGCACGTGTTTTCTCTATACATTCGACAAAGTGCGCAGCGCCGCCATCACGCAGATCATCACGGTCGACCGAGGTGATCACCACGTAAGACAGGCCCATCGCATTGATGGTCTCTGCCAGATGTTTCGGCTCATCTTCATCCAGAGGATTCGGCCGACCATGTCCGACATCACAGAATGGACAGCGACGCGTGCATATCTCACCCATGATCATAAAGGTTGCGGTACCCTTACCAAAACATTCACCAAGATTTGGGCAGGCTGCCTCTTCACATACGGTAAATAATTTCTGCTCACGCAGAACCGCCTTTAACTTTTTAGCATTGGGATGAAACGGTGATTTAGCACGGATCCAGCTGGGTTTACGCAAGCGCTCTGCCGGCTGCTGCACTTTTATCGGTATGCGTGCGACTTTTTCAGCACCCTTGAGTTTTTCGCCCTGCCTTACCTTGTGACCGGCCTTGCTAGCGGCCTTACTAGCGGCTTTATTGGCGACCTTATGAGGTGCCTTACTATCACTGTCCACTGATCGATTATTCATAGTTCAAATTCTTTACCAGGATCTGCTGCAATTTTTCAGTCACGCCATCCAGTTCGACATCAGGATATAGATCCTTTAACCGGGTCACGGCGAGACCTTCGTAACCACAGGGGTTGATTCTAGCGAAAGGTTCAAGATCCATATCCACATTTAGCGCAAGACCATGAAAACTGCAGCCTTTACGTATGCGCAGGCCCAAAGCCGCTATTTTAGCACTATTTACATAGACACCTGGCGCATCCGGCCTGGCGTTTGCGGAAACATCATACGTTGCCAACAGATCGATAATCGACTGCTCGAGGATCGTTACCAGCTGCCGCACCCCGATATCCAGACGTTTCAGATCCAGCAGGGTGTAGACCACAATCTGCCCGGGGCCGTGATAGGTGACCTGACCACCGCGATCGACATTGATGACCGGGATATCCCGCGGGTTCAAGACATGTTCGGCTTTGCCATTTTTACCGAGGGTGTATAGCGGCGGGTGCTGCAGGAACCATATCTCATCCGGTGTATCAGACTGACGCTGATCGGTGAAAGCCTGCATCTTCTGCCAAGTTTCCTGATAATCGACTACGCCGAGGTGACAGATTTTGGGAAGCATAAGAGTAATGGAAACAATCCTGAAATATTACAAAGGTTCGCTTTCAGATAGAAGCAGACATAAAGAAAAAATTTCTCGCAAAGCCGCAAAGATAAAACATTATTTGTGTGTAGCAGCGTAGATTGGGCAGTCCCCGACAGGCTACCGTTAATAAAGATTACTGTGAAGGTGGACAATGCCCACCCTACAAAAACTAAAAGTTTTTCCTTTGCGTTCTCTGCGGCTCTGCGAGAGTAATATTTTTTAAGGTTTTTGACTTCCGCTTCGTGTCAATCACCAACATAGCTTATCCTGCCCCTAATACATCAACACCAGAATCAAAGTGCGATCGAAACGTGCTCGCAGGCCGTCAGATCCATATAGATAGCATCAAGCTGATTCTTGCTCTGCGCGGTGATGGTGATGGTGATCGCCGTGTATTTACCATTCTTGCTGGGGTTCATCTTCAGCGCATCTTCAGCCAGGTCTTCGACATGACGATTGACGATCTCGATGACGGCTATCTCCAGCTCGTCACAGCTGAGACCCATGGCCTTGACCGGAAATTCACAGGGGAACTCCAGCAAAGTCTCGCCGTCTTTTAACGATAGGTCGTGTAATTTTATGTCTCTGTCATTACTCATAATGTTTCACCATATCACCGAAGATGCCTGCCCTGGAGGCAGGCCTGAAGGTTACCATGGCAACGGCTTTAGCCGCCCTGCCTCAGCGTCTGTTTGTGCTGCTGATACAGGTCCATCATACGCTTCCACATCTCGCCCGCCACGCCTTTACTACTGGCGTTACTACTGGCGTTACCATTAGCCTTGCTATCGACACGCCCGACCGCATTACCGTTCAGACAGATGACCGGTGCGATCTCACGGGTCGAACTGGTCATCCATATCTCATCAGCCTCATATAACTCAGCTTCTTTTATATCTCGCTCTTCGACTAATATGGTGTTATTTTTCGCGATTTCAATCACCAGGTCACGGGTGATACCCGGCAGCAGTTTGTGACTGGTCGGCGGCGTGATCAAAACGCCATCTTTGATAATGAAAACATTGCTAGCCGTGCCTTCGGTCACGCCGCCATCTTTGATCAGTATGGCATCTTCCATGCCCGCCTCGGCGGCCTGCTGCTTGAGCATGACATTCGCCACCAGCGAGGTGGATTTGATATCGCAGGCATTCCAGCGAAAATCATCGACAGTAATCACCGAGATACCGGCAGATGCCAGCTCGAGATCAGGCGGCGTTACCTGTAACACCATAGCGAACACGGTCGGTGGATGCTGCTCGCCATTCGGCGTTTTTACGGACAGATCACGTTTGACATAAGCCCCGCGGGAAACCTGCAGATAGATGGCCCTGTCATGACCGCTATTTGTATCCAGCAGTTCTGCAAAGATCGCTAGCCACTCATCCCTGCTACACGGGTTCTGCAGGCCGATACGATCAAGACTGTTCAGCAGGCGTTTTAAATGTTTATCCAACGCCAGCAGGTTACCGCCGAAAACAGGAATAACTTCATAGACACCGTCACCGAAAAGAAACCCCCTGTCCATCACAGAGATGGTGGCATCTTCCACTGCCTTATATTGCCCGTTCAGATAAACCGTATTCGACATGACTACCTGTAGCTAATTAATCATACGTAAGAAATAATCCTTTGCCTGCCGGAACATACTGCCTTCGTTCACCGTCTCAAGCGCAACCAGCGGTACCGTGACCAGCTCTTTTTCTCCCAGCGAAACTTTTACTACTCCGATCTGCTGCCCCTTGCTCACCGGAGCTTCGATGTTCTTGTCGATATCCATGGTAGCATCCAGCTCATCATAAGCACCGCGTGGAATCGTTACCGCAAGATCATCTGCCAGCCCCACGGAAACGGTCTCCAGCGCACCACTCCACACCCGCGGACGACTCAACACTTCACCCGCATTATAGAGCACGTGTGACTCATAAAAACGGAAACCATAGTTCAGCAGCGCCTGGCTGACACTGGCACGTGCTTTTTTACTGTCGGTACCCAGCACGATCGAGACGATACGCATATCCGAACGTACCGCTGAAGACACCAGGCAATAACCTGCCGATTCCGTGTGACCGGTTTTTATACCGTCGACAGATTCATCTCGCCACAACAATTTGTTACGGTTGTACTGCTTGATATTGTTATAGGTAAATTCCTTTTCGGCATACCATGAATAATGCTCCGGGAATTTTTTGATGATAGCGATCGCGAGTTTTGCCAGATCACGCGCCGTCGTCAGATGCTGCTTGTCCGGCCAGCCGGTACTATTCACAAAATTAGTGCCATCCATACCCAGCTCAGCTGCATATTGATTCATCAGCTGCACGAATGCATCTTCGGTACCGGCGATATGCTCTGCCAGTGCGACGCTGGCATCATTTCCCGACTGGATGATCAGCCCTTTCAGCAGATCGTGTACCGAGACCTTGGTATTTACCTCGAGGTACATCCTCGAGCCACCCATGCGCCAGGCCTTCTCGCTGATATCGACCATCTCATCCATCGCCAGGCGTCCGGCATCAAGCTCCTTATACACGATATAAGAGGTCATCATCTTGGTGATGCTTGCCGGCTCTATTTTCTCATCGGCATTTTTTTCGGCCAGCACTTTGCCGCTGGCAAAGTCGACGACAAAATAATTTTTTGCCGCGACATCCGGCGGTGCAGGTATCGGCTTGGCTGCCTGCACAGCACCAGCAGACATCATCGCTATGCAACAAAAGATAAAACTGTTAATTTTTTTCATCACTGACGGTCGACGTAACCGCTGTGGAAGATACATCATTAAACTCAATTTTTTACTCGCTTTTTTATAATTTTTGACTGAAGTGATTTTGTCGCATTTGACATGGTATGACATCAGAGCCATCAATTTGTTTTTATAATTTGTATACTCTGATGATTATTTTCTTTGAGTTGCGCCAGCACCTTCTTCGCAACATGGTCTGAAGGCAGCGGCCCTATCCTCAAACGGTAGACGGCTTTGCCTTTCTTACTCTCGATATGCAGCCTGACATCACGGAAGCCTTCACCCTGCAGACGCCCCATCTGCTGCAATGCGTTCTCTTCTGTGGAATAGGCCGCCACCTGCACGTAGAGTTTATCACCTTCGGTTACCGGCGATTCCACTATCGAATCACTGCGCTGACGCCTGCCCTCGGCCTCTGTACCGACAACGCGGATAGAGACATTCGCCGTACCCGTCTGCGCAACACCGAGCTTGGTCGCTGCCGCGTATGACAGATCGATGATCCGGCCTTCATGGAACGGACCGCGGTCATTTACCTTCACGATGGCCTTACGTCCGTTGTCATGATTGGTCACCTCGACGAACACGGGGATAGGCAGGGTTTTATGCGCTGCCGTCATGGCATACATATCGTAGTCTTCACCACTTGAGGTACGCCGGCCATGGAATTTATTACCGTACCACGATGCGATGCCTTTCTGTTTGAAACCAACAGCAGAATTCTTCACATAATAGGTCTTGCCAAAAACCTCGTAACTGCCCGGGTTGCCATATCGGCTGGGCATCACTTCAACGGGTACAGCATCCGGTATTTCGTGCCATTGTTTTGCGTAATTTTCCGGCGCACTGTCTCTCACCTCACCACAGGATGATAACAGCAGCGCGAGAACCAGTACCGGCGCGGACGCTAGAGAAAACCCGACCGACGTCTCTCGCTGCTTCAACGCCGAACCGGGGTTATTACCTATATTGTTATCGGAGTTTTTCACTTAACTGAAACACTGCCATGGCATACATCGCACTATGGTTATAACGGGTGATAACATAAAAGTTCTTCAGGCCTATCCAGTATTCTTTGCCCTTCTTACCGTCAAATTTCAGTAACGTCGCTTTTTGAGAATCATCGATGTCATGGTATATCTTCACACCCTGTTTCTTAAGCTCGGCCACCGTCGCGTAAGGTTTTAATTTATTTTTCTCATTGACGATCGATATATCACTGACCGCGGCAGGATAAGTTATATCTGCACCGGCTTTCCAGCCGTGTACGCTGAAATAATTCGCCACGCTGCCGATCACATCGTCAACACTGTGCCACAGATCACGTTTACCATCGCCGTCGAAGTCCACCGCGTAACGGCGGTAGCTGCTGGAGATAAACTGCGGCATACCCATGGCGCCGGCGTAGGAGCCGGTCATCTCATCGATGTCGATATGTTCTTCTTTGGACAACAGTAAAAACTGTTTTAACTCACTTTTGAAAAACTTGCTGCGTGGCGGGTAATCAAAACTCAGCGTGGTCAGTGAATCAAAGATCGTGTACTTTCCGGTATGCCGGCCATAATAGGTTTCGACACCGATGATGGCAGCGATGATCTCCACCGGCACACCGTATTTTTTTTCTGCACGCTGCAAGATCGCTTTATGCTCGGCGATGAATATCTTGCCTTTTTTGGTGCGCTTATCGGTGACAAAGATCGGGCGATACTGTCTCCAGGTCAGCTCTTTCTCCGCAGGTTTGGCGATCGATTCCAGAATACTATCGAGTTTTTTGGCGCTGGCGAATCGCTTCTGCAGATAGGCACGATCAAAACCATGTTTCTTCACCATCTCATCGATAAATGTTTTTACATCTGCTCTTTCCGCATAATTGACAGCATCCTTTGCCTGTACACCTGTGGCGAAGGCGGTCAGCAGACAAAACAGCATC
>JADFWE010000005.1 GCA_015222915.1 Pseudomonadota bacterium
CAGGATGATGACAACTTCAAACAGGCACTGCTGAGCAAAAACAAAAAAGATATCACTTACTGGCTGGATCAGGAATTCAACCGTTATTACGTAACCATCGGCCTGATCGACCTGGAAAAAATTCTGCTCTACGATGAAAACTTCCATTTACTGGCAAGTTCCATGCGCGGCATAGACATCGCTGAAGCAACGCAGCCACCCTGCTCTCAGCAGATCGAGCAGATTCGATCACTGCCGGCCATCGATCGTATCAAACCCCATTCGCAGCTATGCGAATACCAGCAGCAGACACTGTTCTCGACTGTCGTCTCCATCGGCAACATGCGGCCAAAAGGATATATTCAGATCATCGCTGAACCGACGCATATTCTGGCGCAGATCGAGAGCGAGCTGGGCATCCCGATAACGATATACGATCAGGACAACAAGCTGTTGCAGCAGTCTTTTAGCTGGCCGATAGCAGCGCTGGCGGATGATTTCCTGATCAGCAGATACACCATCACTGACAACAAGAACAGTATCGAGTTACAGATAAACGCTGCGTCGAACATCAAAGCGTTCAAGCACCACCTCGACGATACCCGCAACCAGGTCATTATCGGTTCTACCGTACTGACGCTGCTGATGCTGCTGATAGCGCTGGTCTTGCTGCACCGAGGCCTATTACCGTTAAAGAAACTGCAGCAAGCAGCCAATAGCAGTGCCCGCGGTGAATTTGTGCCGGTCGATGAAAATGCATACAACGAGATAAGAACGCCGTTGCACGCGTTCAACCTGATGGTAGGCAAGATCCAGTCTTTGATATCTGACCTCACCAGCGAAGTCGAAGAACATAAAAAGACCGAGCAAAAACTTCAGCAGGCCAAAGATACCGCTGAACTGCATGCCAAACAGGCTGAAGATCAGAGAAATTTCCTGCGCATGACACTACAGTCTATCGTTGACGGCGTCATCACCACCACCATCGACGGCCACATAAAGAGCATCAACCCGATCGCTGAACAGCTGACCGGCTGGACCGAAGAGGAAGCCAGAGACAAACCGCTGGCGCAGGTCATGCATGCCCTGGACGAGGCAACGCGCAAACAGATATACGACCCGACCGAAGATATCGAAAACAAGACCGTGCTCGATGAATCGATCAGCACTGTACTCATCCAGAACAACAGCGGCATCGAAACACCCGTGGAATTCATCGTCGCGCCTATGCGCGACGCCGAGGACAACATCGCCGGCATCGTTATCATCATCCATGATGAATCAATACAGCGTAACCTGAACCGGCAGCTGACCTTCCAGGCGACACATGATGCACTGACAGGCCTTATCAACCGCTATGAATTTGAGCGCCGACTGAAAAGCATCATCTCTACGCAGGCCGTAGAAAAGTCGACCAACACCTTATGTTATATCGACCTCGACCAGTTCAAACTGATCAATGACACCTGCGGCCATACTGCAGGCGATAAACTGTTAAAACAGATAACCTCCCTGCTGGAGAATCACTTGAACGACGTCGGCACGCTGGCACGTCTCGGCGGTGATGAGTTCGGCCTGCTGCTGGAAAATATCGATATCAGTAAAGCCGAGATCATCGTCGGCCGCCTGCTTATCCTCATCCAGCAGACCCCGTTCATCTGGAACGAAAGCACCTTCACTATCGGTGCCAGTATCGGTATCGCACCGGTGACCAGGAGCACGCTGAGTTGTGAGGAAGTCCTTAGTAATGCTGACTCCGCCTGCTACCTCGCCAAGGAGAGCGGTCGCAACCGTATCCTGGTATTCACCGAAGAAGATGACAAACTACTGACCCAGCAGCGTGAGATGCACTGGGTATCACGCATCAATCACGCCCTGGAAGAAGACCGTTTTCAGCTGTATTTTCAGGAGATCATGCCGCTGCGCGGGCAGGACAAAGCCTTTATACTGCACGGTGAGATCCTGCTGCGCATGATCGACAAGGAAGGCGACATCATCGCGCCCAGCAGCTTCCTGCCCGCTGCCGAGCGCTACAACATGATCACACAGATCGATAAATGGGTGGTCGAAAAATCCATCACCTGGCTGGCAGCCCGCAAAGCAAAAGTACTGATATCGATCAACCTGTCCGGCATGTCGCTGTCCAACAGAGACTTTCTGAACTTTGTCGTCTCAAAGATAAAGCAACACGGGGTCAATCCGGAACTACTGTGTTTTGAGATCACAGAAACGGCCGCCATCAACCATATGCACACCGCCATCCATTTCATGAATGTCCTGAAGAAACTGGGCTGCTCATTTGCGCTGGATGATTTTGGCAGGGGCCTGTCGTCGTTCTCCTACCTCACCAGCCTGCCTGTGGACTACCTGAAGATCGATGGCGCTTTCGTCATGGATATCGATAAAGACCCGATGCATTATGCGATGGTGAAATCCATCAATGAAGTCGGCCAGGTCATGGGCATTAAAACCATCGCCGAGTTTGCCGCCTCGGACGATATCATCAGTTGCCTGCGCGATGTCGGTGTTGACAATGCCCAGGGTTATGCCGTTGCCAGACCCGTGCCTTTGATATCCGTTATGCCGGAAAGCAAAAAGCCTGTGCTCACTGCTGTCAAAAACGACTAGACCTTATAAGATAAAAACTTATTCACCACAGA
>JADFWE010000275.1 GCA_015222915.1 Pseudomonadota bacterium
CATGGTAAGTTTAAATCGATCGATGAACTCGAAAGTGTTGCTGGTATCGGCGCCAAAACCATCGAAAAGAACAAAGGCAAGCTTACCCTGTAACCCTGTTTTTAAATATTTAGAGGTGTTATTTAGAGAAAGGCCTGATTTTCAGGCCTTTTTTATTGCTAAACTGCGAATAGATGAAAGCAGAAAATAACAATCTATTCGACAAGGCTTTGCAGTGCCTGCTATTAGAAGATGTTCAGGAGAAACTCGTAGCGACGGAACAGCTGCAGCAGTTATTACTGGCAGGAAGTCTGAATATCCAGGCGCTGGATAATATAGAGACGCTAGAAACTGCAGGACGCCCCGAGAATCCTGAATTAGTCGATGCCAGAGAGGTGCCCAGACGGAACTTCAACAGCCTGAAAGGGCGTCTCACACTCGTTCACGCCATCGCCCACATCGAGTTCAATGCGATAAATCTGGCACTTGATGCGGTGTACCGGTTTCAGGATATGCCGCAGCAGTATTACCTGGACTGGTGTCGGGTAGCGGCAGAAGAGGCGCTGCATTTTTCCCTGTTATCCAGCTACCTCGAATCTCACGGTATGTCTTACGGTGATCTGCCGGCACATAACGGTCTGTGGGAGATGGCGGTGAAAACCGATTTTGATGTTCTGGTCAGGATGGCGCTGGTGCCGAGGGTGCTGGAAGCACGGGGGCTGGATGTGACACCGACCATGATAGAAAAGCTCAAAGTGATCGGCGATACAGAGCTGGTCGAGATACTGGAAAAAATCTTTATCGATGAGATCGGTCATGTCAAAATCGGTTCATACTGGTTTAAGACATTATGTGAACAGAGGCAGCTGGATTCACAGAAGACGTTTCTGCAGTTGATCGAGAAATATATGCAGGGCGCTAAATTCGGTCCTTTTGAGAAGGACGCCAGGATCGAAGCCGGTTTTACCCCGGAAGAGATGCAGGGGCTGCTCGATCGTTTCTGATCTCTGCTTATAGAGCGACATTTTTAACTTCAATTTTAATCTCACGATTTATAGCATCTTATGAAAATACGTATTCTTGCATTGCTGTTAACTGTTCTGCCTGGTGTTATGTCTGGTGTTATGCCAGCTGTGGCATCAGCAGAGACAGTCGCTGTGATAAATAATAAAACGAGCGCTGATATAGCGACAGATATCAAAAATGACATGCATTCGATGGAGGTCTATCAGCTGCTATATTCAGAGCGTGAACCCGGTGTCGATGAATACGAAACGCAGATGTTGTTTTCAAAACGTTACATCCGCATCGATGAGGTCGGTGAGAACAGCGGTTTTATCATCTACGATGACGAAGACAAAACGATATACAGTGTCAGCCATCTCGATCGATCAGTCCTGGTGATCAGACAAAATGTATTTACAGTTGAGTCTTCGCCGGCCAGATCCAGTGTCGAGTATCTTCGGCTCGATGATGCACCGACTGTCTCAGGCAACGATATCTATAATTACCGTGTGTATGTAGAGGTTGTTGGCC
>JADFWE010000276.1 GCA_015222915.1 Pseudomonadota bacterium
CATGACACGATAATCCATGACGGTGTGAAGATCGATAACCTGGTGCAGGTTGGCCACAATGTCGAGATCGGTAAACATACGGTAATATCGGCACAGTCCGGTGTGGCAGGCTCGACGAAAGTCGGTGAGTATTGCCTGATCGGCGGCGGTGTTTCGATCCGCGATAATATCGAAGTCGTGGATAATGTCATGCTGACGGGAAGGACGCTGGTCTCATCCGCTATCAGCGAACCGGGTATCTACTCGTCCGGTACACTGGTTGATACCAATAGAAACTGGCGTAAAAATACGCTGCGTTTCAAACAGCTTGATGATATTGCAAAACGTCTGAAGAAACTTGAGAAAGAACTCCTCTCGGATTAATCATGCGAAGAGAGAGTTAGATATTTTTGTCATCCTGATACCTGCCGGGTACAGGATGCGGGTATAAACAGTTATATAGATATGAATCTGCATAGAAAAGAATCGGGAGAGCTCCATTGAGTGAAATGTACATAGAAGAAATACGACGATTTCTGCCGCATCGTTATCCTTTTTTGCTGGTTGATCGCGTGCTCGAATGTGTGCCGGGTGAAACACTGACTGCTATCAAAAATGTGTCGGTGAACGAACCGCACTTTACCGGGCATTTTCCGGAGCAGGCGCTGATGCCGGGTGTGCTCATCATCGAAGCCCTGGCGCAGGCCACTGGTCTGTTGGGTTTTCGCACCATGAGTGAAGAGCCGAAAGACGATGTGCTCTATATGCTGGTCGGTGTCGATAACGTACGTTTCAAGCGCCAGGTGGTTCCCGGTGATCAGCTGACCCTGAAAGTTAAAGTGGTGCGCCGCTCGAAAATCATCTGGAAATTCTCCTGTGAGGCCAGCGTTAACGGAGAGCTGTGTACCGCTGCCGACATGCTGTGTGCTGCTAAACCAAAAGACGATTTACCTAAAGATAAATAACCTCAAGATAAATATTCATACGTAAACGTTTATGATCCATCCACAGGCTATCGTTGACCCATCCGCAAAAATCGCTGACGATGTCAGTATCGGGCCTTTTACTGTCATCGGTGCTGATGTCGAGATCGGATCAGGTACCACCGTCGCCTCACATGTGGTCATCAACGGTCCGACCAGGATCGGCAGGGACAACCGCATCTTTCAGTTTGCTTCGGTCGGTGAAAAACCGCAGGACCTGAAATTCAAGGATGACCCGACCGAGCTGATTGTCGGCGACAGAAATACCGTTCGCGAATATGTGACCCTGCACCGCGGTACACCGGGTGGTGGAAACGTTACCCGTATCGGTAACGATAACCTGTTCATGGCCAGCAGCCACGTTGCCCATGACTGTATCCTTGGCGATCACATCATCCTGGCGAATGCCACTGCATTGGCGGGGCATGTCGTCATCGACGATTACGTCATCCTCGGCGGTTACACCACCGTGCACCAGTTTACCCGTATCGGCACACATGCTTTCACCGGTTTTTCGACAGCGATCGACCGTGATGTATTACCGTTCTTTACCGTTGCAGGTAATCGTGCGCGGGCAGTCGGAATTAACAAAGAAGGACTGAAACGTCGTGACTTTTCACCGGAGACGATCCGTGCACTGCAGGATGCGTTCAAACTGCTGATCAAATCCAGCTGTTCGCATAAGGTGGCATTGGAGAAAGTAGAGGAGATCGCGAAGCAGGATGCGAATGTTCGCATGATGCTGGATTTCCTCGATGCCAGTGAACGTGGCTGGATTCGCTGATTCTTTTCTATTAGTGGTTTATTTCTAATTTAGTTTCTTTGTTTTTACTCTGATCATCACGTTGATTGGAGATTATCGTTTACCCTGGCTGGCACTGTGGTTCTTGCACCGCAGGTGAGTTATTGGTGGTTTGATCCTGATTTTGTCTGCTAACTTACAGTGCGGATTTCGCCCTGACGGCGAGTCACTTTTCTTTCAGTA
>JADFWE010000033.1 GCA_015222915.1 Pseudomonadota bacterium
GACTTATAACGTTACCACAAGATTACCACACGATTCATATATGTGAATTTTCACTAACCGAAAAACCACATAAAAAAACCTCAAAGTAGCTGAGCATGAAAAGACAGGTTTTGAGCATAAGCAACTGCTCCCCACGGAGAAATATGAGGAACAATACGGTCAGCGGTATAGAACGGCACAGATACTAAATGATGGATACTAAATCACTGCCCCATTAACGATGAGAGATATGTATGACACTTTGTTGCTGTGACCGTATGCCGCATGGACGCGGCATTCGAGCGCACAAGGATGTGTTTACAGCGTGTCTCAGCCACAAAGTGTCATGCATGTCTCGGATGACAGGCATAAGTAGCTATTTCATATGCGATACTAAATGATTAGTTATACCCCGCTTTATTCTCTATAATTCACCCATCACGTTTTAAGCATCGATTCACCGCAGCACTGCACTGCCTATCCCCAAAGGTTAACCATGATTTTTTCATCTCTAGATCTCGCCTCTGAACTACAGCAAGCACTCGATGCCTGCGGTTATAAGGAGATGACCGCCATACAGGAGCAGGCGATCATCCCGGCACGGCGCGGCAAAGATATCCTTGCCAACGCCCAGACTGGAACCGGCAAGACCGCTGCGTTTGCCCTGCCTATCCTGCAGCAGATCAGCGACCGCCCTTTGCCGACTTCACCCGGCAGCCCTCGCGCGATCATCCTCACACCTACGCGGGAACTCGCCGAGCAGCTGGAAACGACCATCGGCAGCTACGCACGGTTTATGCCGATCAGCATCAAAGCCTTATACGGCGGCGTCAAGCTCAGCGCACAGGAGAAGAAACTCAGAGCAGGAATCGATATCGTCATCGCCACGCCCGGTCGCCTGTTAGAACACATGGAGAAAGGCAACGTCAATCTAAGCGGCGTAGAATTCGTGGTCCTCGACGAAGCCGACCGTATGCTGGACATGGGGTTTATCAGCGACGTCAATACCCTGCTGGAAAAAACCCCGAAGAAACGCCAGACCCTGTTGTTTTCTGCCACCATCTCGCAGCCGGTAAAAGAACTGGCCAACAAGCTGCTGAACAATCACCTGCTGGTCAGCGTCGCAAAACAGAATGCTATCGCCAACACCATCGAGCACGTCGTCTACCCGGTTGGCGAACACCAGAAGGCCGAGCTGTTCGTCGAACTACTTGAACAGCACAACTGGTTCAAAGTACTGGTCTTCACCAGCACCAAAGCACAGGCTGATGAATTAATGGCGAAGCTGAAACCGGCGAAGATCAAGGCAGCGATCTGTCATGGTGATAAAAGTCAGGGTTCCCGCCGCCGCGCCATCGCTGATTTCAAAGCCGATAAGATCCAGGTACTGGTCGCCACCGAGGTCGCCGCCCGCGGACTGGATATCAAGGACCTTGATCAGGTGGTCAACTTCAACCTGCCCTATCTCGCAGAAGACTATGTACACCGCATAGGACGAACCGGACGTGCCGGCAGCAAAGGCCAGGCCATCTCATTTGTCAGCAGAGAAGAAGAACGCGCCTTAAATAATATCGAGCGCATGATAGGCGAACGCATCAAGCGCATAAAGGTACCCGGCTATTCGGTTGGAAGCCGCGACACCATCCTTAACAACCTGGCACAGAGGAATCGTCCGGCAAAATCCAACCGCGCAAGCCAGACCCGGATCGAACAGAATAAGGGTATCCGCAATAAAACGCGTTCGACTAAAAAAAATAAAAAGAAGAAATAAAAACACTTCCCGATGACGGGGACCGTTATCAGCGACTAGCACACAGAGATCACCGAATGAATTTTCCTGAAAGTATCGATAAAAGAAAAACGCTAACGCACGGTTTCACCCTGGTAGAACTGATGATCGTGGTTGCCGTGATTGCGATCCTGGCAACAATCGCCATACCATCCACCATCAACAAGCGCATGCGCACCCAGGTGGCAGAGGCGGTTCATATGACCGACAGCATCCGCGATGACGTTACGTATTACTATATATCACACCTTGCTTTTCCCGCCGACAATAGCAAGGCTGGCGTACCCGAAGCAGACAAGCTGATCGGCAATAAAGTAACCAGTGTAGAGATCGAAGATGGTGCGATACATATCACACTCGGCAACAAAGCCATTAAATCGTTACACGGAAAAATCATCACCATACGTCCCGCCGTCGTCACCGGCAGCCCGAAGAGTCCGATCTCATGGCTTTGCGGATACGTCGAACCCGTTGAGGGAATGGAAGCGACCGGTAAGAACAGAACCGATATTGCAGAAGAAATCGTACCTGCGAGCTGTGGCGACTAAGGCAGCCCCGACCCGTGCAGTTCTGATCAGGCAGCTCTGACCAGTACAGTTCTGACCAGGCAGTTCTGATCAGTACGGTCCTATCGAAGCGAACGGAACTGTTTCTTGACTTGCACAGATTTTTCGAGGAACAGCTTGCTCAGATCGATACTGAAAAGCCAGGTTATCTCCGCACCATCACCAGTATCACGTCGGGTGGCACCGAATGAAAATTCATTTTTCACATGAGCCATCAGACCGTAGCCAAAATCATCGCCCTTTGTAGCAGGCACATAAGTCGCGATGACAGACATGCCTACCGGCCATTTAGAATATGCATCCTTGTCTTTCCAGCGTAAGCGGTTGTAACCGACCAATTCTACGATACCAACGAGATTGTATGCTCGATCGACATTTTCGCTGTTGCTGACATACTCGACCGCCGCATTAAAGTGCATGAAGATGAGCTGGCCAGCAGGCGGACGAGCCAGCGTATCACCTGCCGGATCATAGATCGCGTTGTTTGCCATGAACTCCCACCAGAATTGCGACCTCGCATCCTCGAAATAATATTCCCATTCAGCATCCAGCTGAACCAGCTGCTCATGAATTGCCTGAAGTTTTTCACGGACAGGATTTGCCAGCACCTGGCGAACGAGTTCGATATGCCTGAACAGTATTATCTGTGACTGTAAAGCAGCCCGGCATCGTTCATCGATACCAGCCGAAGGACAGGCCGCATCGATCTCAGCGGCGTAATCGATAAGAAATTTCCCGGTTTCCTGCTGCTCAAAAAAACTGTAATCCTGATGCGGGAACCAGTACCGGGTCCGGATCGTACTGTCGAAGTTCCGCAATTCATTTTTTGCAGACCCCATCTCAGCAATCGTAATACGAGCATAAACCTGCCATTGGCCATCCATAACAGACATCATATTGCTGAGTGAGCCTTCGATAGAGCTAAGCACAGCCAGTAATTGATCACGCTGTTCACGCAACTCTGCTTCAGACGACGGCTTCTCCTTTACCAGCAACAGATCATCTCTTACCGCTTTCGTCAGCACGTTGGCATCATTCTCACCACCATAACAGTCACCGATGTCATACATCATGTACAGCTTGCCAACTTTATTCATTGAGCCATCAAGCTCATCGATATCGCAGCCCGCTTCTGCAACTGGCGACAGGCATAACAATAATAAAATGCTGACCGAAATCAGGTACCGGTTCATCACAGCAGCCTCTTGATAGAAGCCAACAGGTTTCGCCAGTTACCAGAGGGTGATGGCAACTTGCTCTCCAGAAGTGAACGTGCGCGCTCAACTGAATCTGAACGAAGCTCCGAATCAAACCTCGCCTTCGCTAATCTATATTCTTCAGCACCGATTATCCTGCGGCCAAGAATCGACCGGATCAGCGGTACATGAACCCGTGGATTTTCCATGTAGTGGTCAAGATCATGGATACGCGAAAGATCATCAAATTCAAAACTGATATGTGAAGGTCTGAGATGCTGATAGCGTTCGGTACTGAAGGTTGCCGAATCCGGCCATATATCAGGATCAAAAGCCTTTGGTATGGTGAAAGGATCAAGCTTATGTCTCGCATTCAAATAATAAGAACACAGCCGACCGGCCGAAGCCGAACCGGGTTTTACACGGGACTCGTAAACTTTAGCATCCGAACGCTGCAACACCCGGCTGACATTGGCGATCATCGCCAGCGTATTACAACGTGACTCCAGCGGATCAAGTTTTCCGATGGGTCCGTTCGGCGCATCTGGAAAACCGGTATTGTAGAGACTGTTAAGTGTATTATGCGCTACCGATGTGCCGAGCGAATGCGCGACCACCGACCATGTACGATGCTGGTGATTGCTGATACTGGCCAGAACCTGCTCAGCAACCGAGACATCCACACCCATCCGGATAGTATTGGAAAAACGATACAGGATAACGTCGAGGATATGTGTCCAGATGAAGTTATCGCCACCCGCACCGATAAGATCAGCATATTTATCCAGCTCGCCAGACACCGCCTGCTGGCTTGCCGCATCACTGGCATCGATAGAACCGAGTACCGCCATCTTAAACGCAGCAAAGTCCGCATTGGCGCGCTCCCTGGTCTCCTTGAAGATATCATTGTATACGATTGGCACAACATGGAATGCCGAATCAAAATCGATATCCCGCGTCAACTCAAAATCATTAAATGCTGATTTGAAAACCCCAAGACCTTTCTCATGCCATGTTTCGTCATGCTCACCCATGCCGTGAACAAAAAACAGAATATGCTGTGACATGCTCTCCCCTCCCTGACAATCTTTTTTATAGAACGCTGCTGTTATTCTTTTTCGTCGTAGCAGATTACTATACTCCCGAATATTCATAGAAAGCAAATAACAAACGACCGGGGATCCGGCTCCGGTTAAGGGATATCTTCAGGCTCAAATAATTTATAACGGTCCCTGTTCCAGTATAGATATGTATCGATGCCCGCTTCCGTCGGCAGGATGATCAGATCACCGGCCGGTTCTACCGGAATACCTGAAACCAGATCACTGTAAGCGTTACCATCCACTCGGCTGATCAACAGTTCAAAAGACGGCGTCTCAAGCGCACCGGAATCATCCAGCAACACGAAGACCTGGATAACGCCAGACGACCAGCCAGCCTTACCACCGTGAAATATCGCCAGTGATCGATGAGGCTTACCCGAAGAAAAAAATTCGGGAGAACGCCTTAACCTGGAGACATGCAGAAGATCGCTTGCTGCAATTTCAGTAGCAGGTAAAAACACGACTGCCACATCAGAAAAACCATCACCGTTAAAATCACCTCGTACCGAAGCCGGCTTGCCTTTGTTTAAGACGATGGTATGTGGCGACAGGTATTGTTGAAAAACAGATTCGAGAGACTCGCTGCCAGCCTTGTCTTCCGCGGAACATGAGGAAGCAAAAATCACAGACAATACTGATACGGCAAAAAATCTGATGAGTGTCATATTCAGGACTTCGCTGTTCATTGCGTACTGCTTATGGCTTATGGCTTTTCAGCATTATCCAGCAGCTCGGTCGGATCGAAAAGATCATCACGCCGTTTATAGGGTTTCGAATCTCTCACCGTCAGAGGGCCTGAAGACGTTCCCTTATAAGCTTCCAGGTGTAACATCGACATCCTGTTGCCGCTAGCAAACACCAGCTCACCGACATAAGCGATCGTCTGTCCACGCTTAACGACCGAACCGGCCTCTATACCTTCTGCCACATGTGATATCTCACCATAACGGATGATCATATCTCCATGATCGACTTCCAGCGCACGGGTGCCCAGATAAAACGCATAATGCTGGATGACGGTGCCGTCTTTTATCGCACGGATCGGCGTACCCTCTGGCGCATACAGATCGACACCGGCATGCTTGCGCTGTCCTCTCGAACGATTGGAGCCGAATGCCCTCATGCCTGACTTATAACTTTCTGCGGGGATAAAACGTAAGGGAAATAAAATATTCTGCGAAGAGACAGGTGTCGCCAACAGCTGGACCAGTTTTTGAATCGTTCGGCCATCAGGATCGATACGACCATCCGGGTGGAGCATCTGCAGATGCTGCATCTGGAAGACAGCGATCACATCAGCTGTTTTTTTACCATAGAGGCCATCTTCTTTTAATGGCCGTGAAGTAAGTGAAGGTTTTACTTTATTTAACGCTTGCTGGATAAGCAAGACATCCGGTTTCAGATTTTCACCCTTATCACCGACTGACCTTGTAATTGTTAGCATATCATCTCCCTTTAAAAACCAAACAACACTTTAAACCCCAAACGAACATTCGGAGTGATATAACATTATATGAACCTGGATACCCGGAAGCAAATGATTAGATATTTTATAGACAGGCAAGGCAGCGTTTTTTTAGCTGCTACGTCTAGCTCATAACGGGTATCGGCGGAGGGTCTTAAAGAAAAAACAAGTTTTCTCGCAAAGGCGCAGAGAACGCAAAGATAAAAACAATAATACTCGGGGTCATCCTGAGTGTAGCGAAGCGGAATCGATCGCTACATGGATGTAGCTTAGTAGAGCAATGCAAGGAGCAATTGCCGAAGAATCTTGATTCATCTGCGGGGATTAAGATCCTTCACTATCGTTCAGGATGACAACAACTAGCAAGGCTTTTTCTTTGCGTTCTCTGCGCCTTTGCGAGAACAATATTTTCACAAAGACTTAATCCTGCTCATCAACCTCCGGAATTTTTCTCCGTTTACACGCCTTTACCATCACTTCCAGGTAAAAACTTTCAAGGCCTTCTGCCTCAGCCCAGCTAATAGACTTATTGATCTCAGAGACGTGTATAACTTCACTGCTCGCCTCATCGGCACCGAACTTGCAGTCAAAATCCCAGTAATCGGCATCATCCGGCAGTTGCCTCCTGCGCTCTCTTTTCATGTACTTTTTGACTTCATGTTTTATGGCATCGACCAGCCGTGGAAGTTTTAATTTTTCATGGCTTAACTTAAAGGTTTTTTTCATTTTTTTCTCAAGGCTGTGTGTATTTCTGTAAAACTTCTGAATTGTGATGCATTGCCAGGAACATTGCCCAGATACACATATTATGGGATTGTCATCTTGGCGATAAAGACCTGACTCTGGAACAATATCTGTAACTCAGCCTGGCCGAAAGATATTACATTATATTCGCCAGGCGAACCTGTTATCCCGAGGAGAACGAGAGGACTGCGATTGTTGTAGACCACATTTGCATCGGTGGTAACATCCTCGCTGGTGCCATCTGAGTAATTAGCGGTAACATTCAATACGATCGTCAAAGGCGAACTACTAAAGAAAACGAAGGCAACGTTATCTTCAAGCGTGAAGCCATTTGCTGTCACATCGAGGGATGTAACGGTCGTCTCTGTCACATTGATCGCAGTGTTGGCTCTCAAACAGTTCACATCTCCAGCCAGGCAGGTGACTGAAAAGCCCAGAACAACACCATCGATTATGTCACTGTCTGAGATGGTCTCTATGATATTGCCACATGCGGATGTAACATTGGCAATCGTATTGGTCGTTTTGCCGGTAACATCCAGCCACTGACGGTCTGCTGAAAAAGCGATACTTGCGAAACTGCTGAAATCAATTCCCCACTTACTGTAAGCACTGATATTCTGATTATAATTTGTTCCATCAGAAGCCTGGTAATTACCTACAGCTATTATCGAAACCACACCGTTTTCAGTGACATCAGCACTA